>NZ_CDRZ01000195.1 GCF_000946815.1 Syntrophaceticus schinkii
ACAGTTTAGGCAAGCCCTCGACCTATTAGTACCGGTCCGCTTAAAGAGTTACCCCTCTTACACTCCCGGCCTATCTACCTGGTCATCTTCCAGGGGTCTTACTCCAGCTTGCGCTGGATGGGAAACCTCATCTTGGGGCCGGCTTCGCGCTTAGATGCTTTCAGCGCTTATCCGTTCCAAACATAGCTACCCAGCTGTACCGTTGGCACGATAACTGGTACACCAGTGGTCTGTCCATCCCGGTCCTCTCGTACTAGGGACAGCCCCCCTCAAGTTTCCTGCGCCTGCGACGGATAGGGACCGAACTGTCTCACGACGTTCTGAACCCAGCTCACGTACCGCTTTAATGGGCGAACAGCCCAACCCTTGGGACGTACTTCCGCCCCAGGATGCGATGAGCCGACATCGAGGTGCCAAACCTCCCCGTCGATGTGGACTCTTGGGGGAGATAAGCCTGTTATCCCCGGGGTAGCTTTTATCCGTTGAGCGACGGCCCTTCCACGCGGTGCCGCCGGATCACTAAGCCCTGCTTTCGCACCTGTTCGAGATGTCTCTCTCACAGTCAAGCTCCCTTCTGCCTTTACACTCTTCGCGCGTGATTTCCAACCACGCTGAGGGAACCTTTGGGCGCCTCCGTTACTCTTTGGGAGGCGACCGCCCCAGTCAAACTGCCCACCTGACATTGTCCCCCTGCCGGTTTACGGCAGCAGGTTAGAATTCCAGCACTCTCAGGGTGGTATCCCACCTGTGGCTCCCCCAAACCTGGCGGCCTGGGTTCTATGCCTCCCACCTATCCTGTACAAAAAGTACCAAAATCCAATGTCAAGTTACAGTAAAGCTCCACGGGGTCTTTCCGTCCTGTCGCAGGTAACCCGTATCTTTACGGGTACTACAATTTCACCGAGTCCCTTGTTGAGACAGCGCCCAAGTCGTTACGCCATTCGTGCAGGTCGGAACTTACCCGACAAGGAATTTCGCTACCTTAGGACCGTTATAGTTACGGCCGCCGTTTACTGGGGCTTCGGTTCTGAGCTTGCACTCTTCCCCTTAACCTTCCAGCACCGGGCAGGCGTCAGCCCCTATACATCAGCTTTCGCTTTAGCAGGGACCTGTGTTTTTGGTAAACAGTCGCTTGGGCCTCTTCTCTGCAACCCCCTCGGGCTCCAATTGTTTATCTTCACCCTATTGGGGCACCCCTTCTCCCTAAGTTACGGGGTCAGTTTGCCGAGTTCCTTAACAAGGGTTCTCTCGCGCGCCTTAGGATTCTCTCCTCGCCTACCTGTGTCGGTTTACGGTACGGGCACCTGTAAGCCTCACTAGAGGTTTTTCTCGCCAGTGTGGGATCAGCCACTTCGGTACTTATTTTTCCCTCGCTCTCGCTTCTCGGGATTTGTGACCTGACGGGTTTGCCTATCAGGTCTCCCTACCAGCTTGGACGGGCTCTACCAACGGCCCGCTGTGCCTACCCTCCTGTGTCACCCCATCGCTATTAACGGCTTACCGGTGGTATCGGAATTTCCACCGATTGTCCATCGCCTACGCTTTTCAGCCTCGGCTTAGGTCCCGACTTACCCTGGGCGGACGACGCTTCCCCAGGAAACCTCGGGCTTCCGGCGGGCAGGATTCTCACCTGCCTTCTCGCTACTCATACCGGCATTCTCACTTCCAGCCGCTCCAGCATACCTTTCGGTACACCTTCTGTGCTGCTGGAACCGCTCCCCTACCAGTTTAGTGGTTGGTCGTTGGTAATTAGTCGTTAGGATTCCACGCTTGTCTTTTTAGTTGTAGGTCGTTGGTAATTAGTCGTTAGTTT
>NZ_CDRZ01000196.1 GCF_000946815.1 Syntrophaceticus schinkii
TTTCAAAAGAACACAAGATAGGTCAAATACTCGTGAAATCGAATTTCAAAAAGCAAAAGGGTTTTTCTTGCAAAGAATTATTGCAGTTTCTTGTGACCTTAGTTTTTTTAGGCAAAAACCTGTACCGCTATCTGGATATCAATACCGGCACAGCCCCCTTTCAAAAAGACGCTGTCTACCGGTTTCTAAACGAGTGCCACTATAACTGGCGCAAGTTTTTGCTTGTTTTTGAGTTCCCAAATCATTCGCAGCCGTATCGTTCCGCTCACCGACGAAAAGAGAATTAATGTCTTCATCGTAGACGACTCACTGTTCAGTCGGTCCCGAAGCAAGTCGGTGGAACTGCTGGCCAGGGTCTTCGACCATGTTAAGCACAGATACGACCGTGGTTTCCGGATGCTGACTCTTGGTTGGTCGGACGGCAACACCTTCTTGCCGCTAGCCTTTTCCCTGCTCAGTTCCGAAAAGGAGTCAAACCGGCTGTGTGGCATGAACGATTCTATAGACAAACGCACTAATGGCTACCGATTACGAAAGGAGGCCATCCACAAGAGTACCGATGTCTTACTGGATCTGCTCAAAAGCGCCAGGGCGTACATGGTTCCGGCCAGTTACCTCCTTTTCGACAGTTGGTTTGCCTTTCCTGCCGTGATCAGAAAAATTCGGGAGCAGAAACTGCACACCATCTGTATGCTAAAGTCGATGCCTAAGGTTTATTACGACTACCAGGGGCAGAAGCTGAATCTGAACAAGCTGTATGCCAACATCCGGAAAAAGCGGGGCAGGGCCAAGATCCTCGCATCTGTAACTGTCGGCATCGGACAGCTTGAAGGCGGCGAACAGGTATCTGCCAAAATCGTGTTTGTTAGAGACCGGAGAACCAAGAAGAAATGGTTGGCGCTCCTTACCACAGACACCGAACTGCCGGATGAAGAGGTAGTTCGCATCTACGGCAAACGCTGGAGTATTGAGGTTTTCTTCAAGATGTCCAAGTCCTACCTGAAACTTGCCAAAGAGTTTCAGGGGCGTTCATACGATTCCATGGTAGCAAGTACAGCTATCGTGTTCATCAGATACATCATGCTTTCCCTTGAAAGCCGAAACGGTGAAGACCTGAGAACCATCGGCCAATTGTTCTACATCTGCTGTGATGAGCTCAAGGACATTAGCCTGACAGAAGCGCTCCAGAAACTTCTCACCCTGTTAGAGCGGTTCCTAGGCGAGCGGTTGCAACTGGCTGAGCAGGAGATCCGCAGGTTGATTGACTACTTAATCGGCAATTTACCCTCGTTTTTCAAGGAACGACTGGCTATTTGTTGCTGCGAAAGTTGAGTCAATAATCTACAAAAAGTTTCAATCCACGCACCCGCACGGGGTGCGACAGGCGTGCTCAGTAGGTTGCAGGCGGTTGAGGGGTTTCAATCCACGCACCCGCACGGGGTGCGACCCGCAGCGACCCTGGCAGCGCCAATACCGGCTTGTTTCAATCCACGCACCCGCACGGGGTGCGACAAGGTTCGCCAACTGAAGTGTGCGCTAGTACACGGTTTCAATCCACGCACCCGCACGGGGTGCGACGTGGTGGCCAGGAAACAAGTACAGGCTATTGACCGTTTCAATCCACGCACCCGCACGGGGTGCGACCACGCTTTCAATGCCAGTGGGCATAATATCCTGTTTCAATCCACGCACCCGCACGGGGTGCGACTTATGCTTCTCAGGTCGCAAGCAGCATTATCGAGTTTCAATCCACGCACCCGCACGGGGTGCGACTGAAGAACTCATTTATACAACAAACCTCAACACGTTTCAATCCACGCACCCGCACGGGGTGCGACGAGAGCGGTGGCTGTGGGTATACCACCCGGAGTGTTTCAATCCACGCACCCGCACGGGGTGCGACCGGCCGGGAAATCTGGGTCACACCCGATGATATGTTTCAATCCACGCACCCGCACGGGGTGCGACGGGAAACGAACCGATAATGACAGCAATGGGCAGTTTCAATCCACGCACCCGCACGGGGTGCGACGCGAGATCCCCCAATCAAGAGAAAGATTAACCTGTTTCAATCCACGCACCCGCACGGGGTGCGACGTGCCTCTGAGGGACCTGGATAAGGCCATCCGGGTTTCAATCCACGCACCCGCACGGGGTGCGACGCTCCCAAAGTGATACCTGCTCCTTTTCA
>NZ_CDRZ01000197.1 GCF_000946815.1 Syntrophaceticus schinkii
GAAAGATGGATGTAGACCAAATCGAAATTGCTTACATCGACATGTTAAAGGCATTTGATCTACAAGAAAAAAATTTAAAAACCTGCTGCATCAAAAACGTTACCTTGTGGCAGTAGACGGAACACAAAAATACGTGATGGACCAATGCTGGATGAATGTTATCCCCACCGCAGGTTCAAGGCAAAGATGGTGAACACCATCAGTATTACGCCTATGTTCTAGAAGCAGTTTTAATCCTCTCCAACGGCATGGTTTTACCGCTGATGAGTGAGTTCTTGGAAAACGATACAGAACTAGAGAAAATAGAAAGTGATGAAGAGTGGAAACAGGACTGCGAGTTAAAGGCGTTTTATCGCTTGGCTACACAGCTTAAAAAAGAATTCCCAAGGCTGCGGCTTACACTACTTTTAGATGGGCTGTATGCGAATGGGCCGGTAATAGAAATCTGCCGCAAGAACAAATGGCAATTTATGATTGTACTCAAAGACGATTCACTGCCTTCAGTATGGGAAGAAGTTAACGGGCTGATGCGCTTGGATACCAAAAGAGAAAACTACTATGAGCGAATATGGCAGGGGCGACAGCAGACGTTTCGATGGGTCAACGATATCGATTATGAGTATGGTTACAGGAGAGCTAAAATTTTAAAGATCCATGTGGTGATATGTAAGGAAAGCTGGGAAGAGATCGAACTTGTAACATGTCGCGGGGTAACGAAAACTACCCGTTACGCTTGGATTTCCAGTGACCCAATCAAAAAGACGAATATCCACGCGCGTTCCAATTTGATAGCCCGAAAGCGTTGGCTTCAGGAGAACACCATTCTCAAAGAAAAAGACCAAGGATACCATTACGAACATATCTTTTCTCATAACTGGAATGCAATGAAGGGATATCACTACTTGATGCATATTGGCCGGATGCTCAATGAAATGGTGCTTCATTCGGTTTGCCTAACCTGAACATGCTAAAAAAGTTGGGTTTCGGAGACTCATTGAAAAGTTTACGTAAAAACATTGAATTACAATTACCTTAGATACAAAGCGAATTCGCAAGTTAATGAAATCCCCAGGCAACTAGC
>NZ_CDRZ01000198.1 GCF_000946815.1 Syntrophaceticus schinkii
TTGAAAGCCCTTAGCATAACCTTCCCACAGCCGTCGCACCCCGTGCGGGTGCGTGGATTGAAACTCTACAGACCGCCTTATATTTACTTTGTCTGCGTCGCACCCCGTGCGGGTGCGTGGATTGAAACTTTACGAAAAAGAGACTGGTGAGAAAGCAATAATGTCGCACCCCGTGCGGGTGCGTGGATTGAAACTCACCAAAAACCTCATCATACCTGCGTACAAAGGTCGCACCCCGTGCGGGTGCGTGGATTGAAACCCTGATGCCAGCAAGAACCCTAAAGGCTCAGCTGTCGCACCCCGTGCGGGTGCGTGGATTGAAACCATTTGGCCATGTCTTTCGACACTGCATTCGGGTCGCACCCCGTGCGGGTGCGTGGATTGAAACACCGCGCTTGAATTGCTCTTGCACTTGCTTTTCTGTCGCACCCCGTGCGGGTGCGTGGATTGAAACCATAGTCATAGCAATCTCACAGCGGAGTTTATAGTGTCGCACCCCGTGCGGGTGCGTGGATTGAAACTAGTAGCAGCGGGGTGCTACCGTCAGAAACACGTCGCACCCCGTGCGGGTGCGTGGATTGAAACCACAACCAGCCCGTCCAACCGCCGGCTCAGGGCCGTCGCACCCCGTGCGGGTGCGTGGATTGAAACTGAGTATCGCCAAATTGTTGTTTTGTTTTTTTGGTCGCACCCCGTGCGGGTGCGTGGATTGAAACTCACTTTTACCATCCTTCTGCCCCACTGTATTGCCGTCGCACCCCGTGCGGGTGCGTGGATTGAAACCGGTTCAGGGGTATCACCGTTGCTGTCAACCTCGTCGCACCCCGTGCGGGTGCGTGGATTGAAACTATTACGGCCTTATCTTTCAACTTCTCACTGATTGTCGCACCCCGTGCGGGTGCGTGGATTGAAACTTCACAGGCTCCTTGGTCTTGATTTCCCGCAGTTGTCGCACCCCGTGCGGGTGCGTGGATTGAAACCGTGAAGGTATGGTTGAACTGTACTCCTTGATGAAGGTCGCACCCCGTGCGGGTGCGTGGATTGAAACAAGCCCGGCGTACAGAGATCAACAAAGAGTTGGAGTCGCACCCCGTGCGGGTGCGTGGATTGAAACTAGCTATCGGCGCTCTCATCGCCATTGGAGTCTGTCGCACCCCGTGCGGGTGCGTGGATTGAAACGCCTGGTGGAGACATTTTGATTTCTTCCAATGCGTCGCACCCCGTGCGGGTGCGTGGATTGAAACATATCCTGGTGGTTGAAATGGCATCTCTTCAACCGTCGCACCCCGTGCGGGTGCGTGGATTGAAACTTCAAAGGCATGGTCAACGGGGTAATTCGTGCCGTCGCACCCCGTGCGGGTGCGTGGATTGAAACTGACCTCCTCTTTTTCAACCTTGATCGCCCGAGGTCGCACCCCGTGCGGGTGCGTGGATTGAAACGTGGATAGGTTGGGCGGGCAGGGTC
>NZ_CDRZ01000199.1 GCF_000946815.1 Syntrophaceticus schinkii
TATTGAATGCCATTTATGAGCAGGATTTCTAGGCTGCTCATACGGATTCAGGCCAGGTCGAAGCTGCCATGACGCACTGAAAGCACTAAACGCCATCATCGAGAATCGACCAATAAACTACATAGTCGATGCGGATATTAAGGGGTTCTTCGATAACGTAGACCATAAATGGATGATGGAGTGCTTAAAACTACGCATAGCAGACCCGAACATGCTAAGACTCATCACACGCTTCCTCAAAGCGGGAATCGTCGAGGCTGGAATAAGCTACGACGTACCGCAAGGGACACCGCAAGGGGGAGTAGTGTCACCGATACTGGCAAATATCTACCTGCACTATGTATTGGACGTGTGGTTCTACAGCACAGTGCGGAAGCACTGCAAAGGAGAAGCCCACATGGTCAGGTATGCAGATGACTTCGTATGTTGCTTCCAGTACGAAGAAGACGCCCGAAGGTTCTACACTGCCTTACAGAATAGGTTGAAGAGATTTAACCTGGAGATAGCTGAAGAAAAGAGCCAAATTATAGCCTTTGGACGACAGGCAGAAGCCAAGAGTCGAGCAGGGGGGAAGAAGCCCAAGACCTTTGATTTCCTAGGGTTTACCCACTACTGCAGTCGGAGCAAAAGAGGCAAGTTCAGGGTGAAACGGAAGACTAGCAACAAGAAATACAGAGCTAGCATTCTGAGATGCAAAGAGTGGCTTAAAAAGCACAGGAACATGCCTGCCCCGTGCATCTGGTGGTTAATCAGGCCAAAGCTATGGGGTAACTATCGCTACTATGGCATAACTGATAATACCCCGATGCTATATAAATTTCTCTATGAGGTAGAGAAACTGTTCTTCAAATGGCTAAACCGCCGCAGCCAGAGGAAAAGCTTCGATTGGGAGAAATTCAGGCTATTTCTGAAGAAGTATCCTTTACCTACGCCCCGCATATATGTGAATATTTACGATGTCAAGGGTAGAATCTTTGCGTGAGCTCCGTGAATAATGACTACGGAGAGCCGTATGCGTTAATAGCGCACGTACGGTTCGATGAGGGGTAGGGGTACAATTGCATGGCCAGTAGCGCATGGCTGGGATATTAAGGCACTGCCAGACGAAAGGGGCAGATAATGGACTGTCCCGACCTAAACGCTACCAGGAGGCGAGAGACCCCGCCTACTCTACTTCCTGGCATATTTCTGATGCAACGTAACACGGACGTGATGCGGGGGCTGTCCTTTTGTCACGCTTTAAGTCCTGCCAGGGGGGCGGTGTTCCAGTTGGGGGCCAGGGGGTTTGGTGGTGTTGGTAGTGTCCCAGGGATGGCATCTACTTTCTTTCCTTCCAGGAGAAACTGCACCTTCTGTACTCCAGGAAGTTCAGGTGAGGGAGTTGGTGATGGAGTAGAGGGTCATGATCTCTCCCGCTGAGCCACCGCTGTGC
>NZ_CDRZ01000200.1 GCF_000946815.1 Syntrophaceticus schinkii
AATTTGAAATAATCAAATAAACAAATATAATACTACAATTGTCGCCTCTCACTCCCAATGACAGGGGAGAGGATTTTTTTCTTGCTTTTTTATTGACGTAAATGATGCATACTGATTGACATATGGATTATTTATTGACATGACAATCATCACGGAAGGATAAATAGCGAGAAGGGGAACCCCTATGGCCAACGCCCGCCAAGTCCCCCTTCCCTAAAAAACACTGAAATGATCTTACTCGAAACTCCTTTAACTGTCCAGTCTTATCTTGAATTATTTGCAGACGGTTGTCCGGAAAACCTACGACCAGTGGAATGCCCATCCTGTAAAGCTATGCGGAAGCTACACCGGCACGGGCATTACAAACGCATGGTATTCACCCTCGAAGAAGCATATTCCATACCGATATTTCGTTTCAAGTGTCCCATATGTGGTAAAACAACAGGTCTGCTCCCTCCCTTCATCGGGGAAAAAGAGCAAACTGCCTGGGAAGTGCAAGAAGAGGTGATGCGCAAGCAGACAAAAGGCCAATCCCTGACACAGGTAGCCGGAGAACTAACAGCAGCAGGGGGACCCTACAGTGAAAAAAGCCTTTGGCGCTGGACCACCAGGTGGAACAGGCTTTTAAGGGATTCAGGTAACATCTTTTGGACACAGATCCTGCGTGTTCTGCCCACATCCAACTGCCAGTAGGAAAAATGAAGCCCCGTACAGAGTGGGGCTGGCTTTTAAGATATGGGACCAGGTAAAGGCAGAGTTTGGAGATGATAAGTTGTTTAACTGGCTCTACAGACAGCAAAAATCAATGGCACTGGCACCAGGATAAAAAAGCCCCACACAAGCTGTCTATGGATTGACGGCACCGCTTCGAAGAGAATGATGCTGGAAGCTTCACCAACATCTTCTTAAAAAACAAAGGAGCGGAGAAAAGATGGAATTTCGAAATGCAAGAACAGATAGCGGCCTTTCGCTATGGGCTGATTGCACCGATCGTCAGCCGCCAGAGCCCCATGACGCTGCCAGGTGAGTTAAAGCACTTACTGGAGGAGATTGCATCCCGTACATACACAATCCCCGGCAGCCATAGAACAACTCGTCAGTACCCGTACCCTGGAGCGACTACATACGCAA
>NZ_CDRZ01000201.1 GCF_000946815.1 Syntrophaceticus schinkii
TCCAAGCCGGACTGCGGCGGATAGCTCTCATCCAGGAACCGGTGACCAATCCCAGATCTAAAAGATGGCGCCTGACCAGTCCATGGGCAGTTAGAGAAGCTACTCTTCCGGACCCACCGTTGGGAAGTTGTGAAAGCGGCACTATATTTACTGACATGAAAATTAACCCCCTTTACATTGGACAAATCGAGTGTTATCCTACTTTGTAGCATTTGTAGCAGCGGATAACAAAGTTAGCCGCGGCTAAACTGAATTATGATAGTAATATATTGCATAAAAGGGTTTTGGGTGCCTGTCCGAAAATCACCTCTTATGCAGGAAATAGTAAGTTAATGAAGAAAGGGTTATTATAAGTAGATGCTATGAATAATTTAGCTATTAAAGGGTGATCTTGGAATGCGCAAAAGACTTAAAGCAAAAAGAAACCTTCGCAGGAGAAGGGTTGCGTTTATATTTGTTATTGGGATACTCCTTACTGCTGGGTTTGCTTTCGGTAATGAAAGGACAAGTCCTGATAATATAAATGGTCTTGTTTGTTACAGTGAGGGAAATAACACCAACAGTCAGAATAGTCAGATTAGTTGGAGAGAAGATGAAAACGATCGCACCCTTCATGTTATAGCCAAGCAAAAAGAGGCAAAGAGAGTTGCTGCTAGAGAAGCTGAAAGATTGGCGGAAGAGTCCCAGATTGAATTAGCCAAAAAAGCGCAGCTGAATCCTAGTAGGGCTATTGATGCCAACCCTACTTCCCGGAGGGGAACATATAAGATTGATGTAAGTATCAGTGAACAAAAGGTGCGTGTTTATCAGGGAGATACATTAATCAAGGAATGGGTAGTGTCAACCGGAAAGAATAACCGTACACCACTAGGTAGATTTACTACCAAGCAAAAGGGTGATTGGTTCTTCAGCGAAAAGTACCAGCAGGGAGGAAAGTGGTGGATAGCTTTCCAAGGCAATTATCTATTTCACAGCGTTCCTATGGATCGAAATCAGAATATAATTCCCGAGGAAGCAGAAATGCTGGGGACACCGGTTTCGCATGGGTGTGTTCGCTTAGATGTTGAACATGCAAAATGGCTCTATGATAATATCCCCCAGGGGACACCTGTTGTAATTCACAACTAGCCTTGTTTTATCCCGCCGATAAGGGCATCCGCGATATCATCCAAAAGCGGTTCCTTTTTTGCACGCAAAAGCAGTTCGCTTCCTTTCAAGACAGCGGGCAGGTTGACATTCCTGCCCTCCGGTTGGTGAGCCTTGACGACCTCCTGCTCGAAACTATCATAACTATGCACTGTAAACCTTTCTATTCCAACCTTGTCTGCGGCTCTTTCCAGCAAGGCTACAGTCAGTTCCCCGTACGAGACGCACTGAGTCACAGGGAGCAACTCTACAAGCAGAGGGACCAGCCTTTCCAGGATAAACCTTCTGTGCGGCATGCCATCCGTGGCTCCCAGTTCTTGACGGAGTCCTTCTAGTTTTGTCTGATCCATCTGTAGTAAAAGTTTCAGGAAATATTCTTCATCGCGATTGACATCAACACAGTATCGTATGCCGTGAAAGCCTTTGAATACCTTCAATGTGTCGTAATACCCCAATTCAATGTTGGTCTGTGCTCTTTCCCTGGTAAAGTCAAACATGCTTCCCAGGTTCTCGCAGGGTTTAATCAGGGTAATGCTTAAGCCTTTCTCCTTCTCACTTTTTTTTATCCCCTTTTGTACAAGCCTGACCGCAATGATTTTTTTGAAATCCTTTTTGTGCAAGCAGGCTGATTGGCAGGTTGTCATATACACCGCCATCTAAAAAGGATTTATTGCCTATGCGCTGCCTTTGGAAAACCGGCAAGCTTGCGCTGGCCAGGAGGTAATCGATTAGTTTACCTTGCGGGATATCCTGTAAGAATAATTTTAATGGGGTTAGATCGGAGAGGGATATGGTGATAATGCCAAACTCTATTCCTGCCTGTCTGATCTTGGTTTCATCCAGGCACTGGCATAACAGATTGTGCAGAGGAGTTGTATCCATCCCGCGGTTGTGAAAAATAGATTTTATGTATTGCAGAATATCAGATGTAATATCAGCGGAAATTTCCAAATTTTTTATCTTTTCATATAACTCGTCATCAATACTGACAATCTTGGAGGGCGTTATGTCACTCCAAACATCCAGTGCTTGATCAAAATCCCCCTGCACCATCATGGCTCCATTGAGGGCTCCCACAGATGTCCCGGCAACACCGCAGTAGTCAATTCCCAGTTTTCTTAAGGCTTTCCAGACTCCGACCTGATATGCACCTCTGGCACCTCCGCCTTCCAGTATAATGCCGTACACCGCAGATCCCCCCATTTCTGATTATGGATTAACCCCATGATTGTCTATAACTTCTATTAGTTCACTCTTATGATGCATCATCTTGCAGTTCTCTAACATATTAATAATCTTTTCGCTATCAGCAGAAATATCCTGCTGCTTTCCAAAAAACTTATAGCGCTAGCGATAAACTGCTAAAAGAATATTATAAAAATATTTTTGTAAGGGTATTGACAAATAGACCCTATAGGAATAATATCACTATAGGCATAATACATATAGAGGAGATAATCACTATGTGCGATCATCATTCTGAAGATAAAAAAATGTCAGGCTGCCGCTGTGGCGGGGGATTGCCTGTGGAGAAATTTATGCAGCCGTGTCTGCTCTTGCTTCTTAAGCAGCGTTCTGCTCATGGCTATGACCTGATTCAACTGCTCCCTGAATTTGGCTTCAGTGACAGGTTGGATCCGGGTTCAGTTTACAGAAATTTGCGCCGTCTGGAGGAGGATGGGTTGGTCACATCCCAATGGGATGTAGGTGAAGGCGGTCCCGCCAGGCGTCTGTACAGTCTCACCGATGAGGGTGAGGAGATGCTTCATGCCTGGGCCGTGCACATCAGACAGCAGCGCAAACGGATGGATGATTTTTTAGACAGATTCCAATTGCTTTTTGATAACAAAGAGATGTGAAGAGGGGGTGAAAAATGTGTGTTGCTCTGATCATCATGTCAAGGTAGACAGCTGCAGCTGTGGCTGTGGTGATGGTATCACCAGGCGCTTCTTCAGCAGGAAAGAAAAGATCGCTAAACTTGAGGAGTACCTGAGGGATCTGCGAGCGGAAACGGAAGCTGTTGAGGCCAAAATAAGCTGTCTCAAAGAGGAGAAATAAAGGTTTAATAATAATAATTAACACCCTGGGACAATCCGGGGTGTTTTTTTGAATAATCAATAAGGGTGACTGTCACCCGGAACTGAATATTTTGATAAATAGTGACTCATGCTTGGGACTCATACTTTTGGCATCTGGTTTATGGTTTCAGATCTCTTGCAGGCTTCACGGGAAAAGCTTAGAATTATTATGGCAGTCGGCAACCGGTAGCCGAAAAAGAAGTAAAAGGAGAAATAAAATGAAATTTTACGAAGAACTCCAGGCTAAAGTGGGGCAACTTGTACAGGATAAGGGGCTGCAAGGGTATCCCGTTGAGGTGAAAGGTAAGGTGTTGAAGCCTGAGGAGGCTATTGGCAAACCTGAGCGGCGTGATTTTCCCCTTCTACAGGGTAAGGAATTAATGGTGGAGGCAGAGTTTCAGGGTCATAAAGGACAGGCTTTCACCAGCGAACCCCGGGGATTTCAGGGGACAATAGAGGAGATTCTGATTACTCCACTGCACAAGAAGAGCAGCGGAGAGATGGCTGTATTTATCGCTACCTTAAATGCTGTAATGAGCTATTTGGGTATGGCGGAAAAAATGCGGCACTGCAGTGATGAAGAACCTGAAAGGTGTTCCCGTGAATTATGTGCATTTTTGAAGGAAAAGTACGGAGATGCTCGGGTGGGGATGGTGGGTTATCAACCTGCGATGGTCGATCACCTGCACCGTGAGTTTACTATCCGCGTGCTTGATCTGAACCCCGGTAATATCGGCAAGATTAAAAATGGAGTGCTCATTGAGGACGGAGAGAAGAGCAGGGATGATGTGACCCAGTGGGCTGACCTCCTTCTGGTGACCGGGAGCACTGTGGTCAATGGGACAATAGAGGACTATTCTGGTTTAGAAAAGCCGGTACTCTTTTATGGTAATACCATTGCCGGAACAGCGGTTCTGATGGGACTGGAGAGGGTATGTTTTTGCGGTAAATAAGCATAAATATAATTCCAGCAGGGTTTTAGACGATTCTGAAGGGATAATAATTTCAAAATCTATAAACATGTATGACCCAGAACCGGGACTTGATAATTCTCCGGTTCTTCTTTTGTGTTCAGAAGGTTCAGAACGTGACCAGAAGGTGACAAGAAGGTGACTGTCACCATTTAGCTGAATCTATATATAACTGTAAATATCTGTATATATCCATATATGCAGGTTGCACCCCTGATGGGCAACACAGCCCCTCATGCTCAAGGATTGAACTTTTTCTACGCCTTCCGACAAGGATATTTCCCTTCTTTGTAGAAAAATCAATTATACAGTTCTGCCAGCGGATAATTATAATACATATTATGGCCAGATGTCTGGCTTAGGAAGCGGGAGGTTTTTTTAAGTGGGATTTTTCAAAGATATGAGTGACAGTGCCATCAACTTATTTCAGTACCGGCGTTTTGCCGATCAACCCTGGGGAAAGGTAATTTCTTACTTACTGCTTATAGTTTTGATCCTGGGGATACCTGTGCTTTTATCCTTTGTATTTGATTTTAATAAGGGAGTAGGCGGTTTGATCGCTAAGTTTAATGAAAATATTCCCGATTTTGTGTTAAAGGATGGGGAGTTAGAGGTTTCCGGGGAAATGCCTCTGGTTTTTGAAGATATTAGCGGTGGCGAAAAGAGTATTTATGTTATTGATACCAGCGGCGAGACAGATGTTAGTGTTTTGGATGATTATGATACTGGGATGTTTATTTCGAAAAATGAAGCTATAATCAAAAAAAAATACAATAGAAAAACAGACCTATAGTTTTTCTGCGTTCAAAGGCGGGGAAATTCACAAAGCCGATGTTGAAAAATTTTTATCATATATTAAATTTATGGGCATCTTTATTGTGTTGTTTGGTTTGATATATTTCTTCCTATCAAAGCTTTGTACAGCTGTAGTGTTGGGGCTTGTCTGTCTGCTCTTTTCAGCGGTACAAAACACTGGCCTTAAATATGAGCAAACATTCAAGATTACTATTTATGCTCTTACAATACCCACTCTTTTTCAGGCACTGCATCAAATCCTTGCACCGCAATTTTATTATGGGCGGTTTATTTACTACTGCATTGCTTTGCTTTATCTTTGGTTTGCCGTGCGTGCAATACGGATTAAACAGGGAGAGGATAGCAATAAGGATATTGCCTTATAGTGAATTATAGTGGTTGATACTACAGGGCGGGAAGCCTTAAGTAATCCTGGGAGGCCTCCTCGATCGCCTCTTTGTCGCTTATGTCGAAATCATCAATCAAAAACCTTTCATGAGCGATTTCTGTACTGAGTGGGTTATGTCCCATGTAGTGCGCCACCTCCTGTAATTAGTTTAGGTAAACGGGCATAAATTAATCAGGAAAATCAATCCAGATCTGTGCAGGTAGCATATATTGTTATTGTTGACATCATAACTCTACTTGCCTATAATATGTGAGTGAGCAATCACTCTCACTATCTAAGATTGTTTGGGAGGCACTCATGGATATAGCATCAGAGACCAGCAGTACGCAGAAGAAAATAATAAATGCGGCGATCAAGGTCTTTTCGGAAAAGGGCTTTGAAGGAGCCACAACCAGCGAGATTGCCCAAGAGGCCGGTGTCGCTGAAGGAACGATTTTTCGCCATTTTGGCACTAAAAAAGGAATCCTCCATGGCATTCTCGTCAGCGCAGTTACCAGTTTCCAAAAACCGCAGTTTATGGTGTCTCTGGCAGAGGTAATTGAGAAAGGGGATGCCCATTCCTTGATACATATGATCAAGGAACAGCTGGAGGCAATTGAAAAGCAACTCCCTTTGTTAAAAATGCTATTTTATGAGGCCCAGTTTCATACAGAAGTTCAAGAGATTATAATGGAGAAGATTGCCAGGCCTATTCTTGATCTCCTTAGCCAATCTATCGGGAAACAGAAAGATATGCAGAAATTCCGGTGTTTAGATACTAACCTCATGGCTGTTTCACTGATTTCGTCCCTTTGGGGGTATGTTGTGTGGAAGCAGATAGCACCGGAGCAGGAGACAATCGATGAGGAAGAGGCTTTGACACAGCTTATGGATATTTGGCTGAAAGGTGTAGAAGTGAATCCCTACAACAGCTGAGGAGGTTTGGAGTAAATGCCGGTGCGGGTGGGTATTCCGCGTTATTTGGGTTATTTTACGTTTTACCCCTTGTGGAAAACCTTTTTCGAAGAAATAGGGTTGGAGGTGATCACATCTCCTCCTACTAACCAGCAGATTCTCAATGATGGAGTGGCGGAAGCGGTTAATGATGCCTGTATTCCTATTAAACTGTACCACGGTCACGTGGTAGCAATAAAGGATCAGGTGGATGTCCTTTTTGTGCCTCGTTTTGTCAAGGTGCGTAAACTGGAAACGGAAACCTTTTGCCCTAAGTTTTTGGGGCTTCCTGACCTGCTGCGTGCTTCCATCAACAACCTGCCGGAACTGCTCGATACAAGGGTTGAACTTACCAGTGGGCGTTTTGAGCTGTTCCGTATTGCCAGGGAGATAGGGGAGAGGTTTGGAGTCAGTCTTGCCAGGATTACCAGGGCGTACATCCTTGCCTGTCAGGCTCTTCGACGATACCGGGGGCTGATGTGCAAAGGGATGCTGTCAGATGATGCACTGGAGTGTATGGAAAAGGGAAATCAAGCAAGCAAGCGACAAAACCTAGGGGAACTGTCCATTGCTGTGCTCGGTTATCCTTATCTTGTTTATGACCATTTCATCAACATGGATCTGGTTAAAAAACTGAATGGCCTTGGGGCTAAAGCATTTACCGCAGAGATGATTCCTCCCGGACGACTGCTCAGGGAAGCAAAGAACATGCCCAAGCAAATGTTTTGGTACTATTCCAATCGTGCTATACATGCAGCTTACTATTATTTGAAAAAGAAGAGGGTTGATGGGATTATCCATGTTACTGCATTTGCCTGTGGACCTGATGCTATGCTGGACAGGCTCATGGAAATGGAATCCAAAAAGTGGGGACGCATGCCTTTTCTGACTCTTTCTATTGATGAGGAAACAGGAACAGGTGGGGTAGATACGCGCCTGGAAGCCTTTATTGATATGTTGAAAAGGAGAAGTGTCAAGTAGTGAAGATTACATATCCGCATATGGGTTATTCCTATGTTGCTTTTAAGATGCTGATCAATGATCTGGGTTATGAAGCAGTGGTTCCTCCAGAGCCAAGCAAACGGACTATCGACCTGGGTGTCCGCTATGCACCTGAATTCGCCTGTATTCCTTTTAAGGTGCTCTTGGGAACCTATTTGGAGACCATCGAGATGGGTGCAGAGATGGCTATTACATCGGGTGGCATGGGACCCTGTAGAGCGGGGTACTATGGTATCATGCATCAAAGGATTTTGAACGAATTGGGCCATGACTTTCATATACACATTTTTGAACCCCCCCAAGTTAATTATCTGGACTTTATCAAAAAACTAAAAGCAATTAAGCCCCGGGGTATGTCCTGGCGTACCTTTATTCAGTTGATCAAAAAGGGGTACGGAAAACTGGAAGCCATCGATGAGATGGAGTACTTGATGTATAGGATTATGCCCTTTGAGATCAACAAAGGAGATACCGCGAACGCCTTTAAGAAAGTACTGGAAATACTGGATGAGGCACAAACCGCGGAGGAGATCGAGGATGCGCGGTGGGAGTGCAGGAAAATGATCGCCAAGGTGCCCCAGGACAGGTCGCGTGTCCCTCTAAAAATAGGGATCATTGGTGAGATTTATGTTGTTCTGGAACCGGCGGTGAATTTCTATCTTCAGAAGACACTGGGGGAAATGGGTGTTTATACAGACCGTTCAATCTGGCTGACCTCCTATACCCAAAAAAACGTTCTTGTAGAAGGGAAAATCGGAGAAAAGGATATCCACGAGATGGCACATCCTTATCTCAATGAATTGATCGGCGGGCATGGGCTTAACAGCATTGGGGAGATTGTCATTTATGCAGAGGATGGTTATGATGGTGTTATTCAACTGGCGCCCTTCTCCTGTATCCCTGAGATCATGGCTAAAGGCATCGTTCCCCGGGTGAGCCGGGAAGAGGGGATACCGGTGATGACGATTTTTATCGATGAACAGACCGCTGCTGCTGGTGTGTTAACGCGGTTAGAGGCTTTTCTAGATTTGCTTAAGCGGAGAAGAGAACAACAAGCTATAAAAGAAAAGAGTCTTGCTTGATAGTTTTGGGAGGATAGGGCATGAAAAAAGGTTATCTAGGAATCGATGTGGGTTCGGTAAGCACTAATTTAATCGTAATTGATGAACAGGACGAGGTGCTGGCCTCCTTGTATCTCAGAACTCAGGGACAGCCGATTCGTGTTATCCAGGAGGGTATGAAAGAAATTTCCGGCCTTGTTCCGGGTGATGTGGAGATCCATGCAGCGGGTACCACAGGCAGTGCCAGGTACCTGGGAGGGATCATGGTTGGAGCAGACATCATCAAAAATGAGATCACTGCTCATGCTGTAGCAACATCACGCTTTGTGCCGGGTGTACAGACGATCCTGGAAATCGGCGGACAGGACTCCAAGATTATTATCCTGAGGGATGGTATTGTTACCGACTTTGCCATGAATACTGTCTGTGCCGCGGGAACCGGTTCATTTCTGGACCAGCAGTCGGCACGGCTCTGTATCCCCATCGAGGATTTCGGTGAACTGGCTTTGAAATCTCAGCATCCGGTACGCATCGCCGGGCGTTGCGCGGTTTTTGCCGAATCCGATATGATTCACAAACAACAGCTCGGCCACAGTACGGAAGACATTATTGCTGGGCTGTGTGATGCCCTGGTTCGCAACTACTTAAACAATGTGGGTAAGGGCAAAGAAATTTTACCCCCCATTGCCTTTCAGGGAGGGGTTGCTGCTAACGCCGGGATGAAAAAGGCCTTTGAAAAGTCCCTCAACCATGAGGTGATCATTCCCAACAACTTCGCTGTCATGGGTGCGCTGGGTGTGGCCATCATCGCCCGGGAAACAGTAGAACTAAAGAAGGAAAAAACTATATTCAAGGGTTTTGAAGTGACCGATTTCAGCTACAAAACCCGCAGTTTCGAATGCAAATCCTGTCCCAACAGGTGTGAAGTAGTCCAGTTCTTCCAAAACGGCGAGGTGATCGCCCGCTGGGGCAGCCGCTGCGGCAAGTGGGATGTAAAAGCCAGCTGATGGACCCGCCACGGGGACGGTCACTTTGGCTGGTCGGCACAGGAACTTGCCACGGGGAATGTCCGAAAGCGCCGGCCAGGGGCCAGCCGCGGGGACGGTTCCTGGCGCATTTCTGCGGGGCCTTCACGTGCCCGCCACGGGGACTGTTCCTGTAGCTGGTAAGTTAGGGCTGCCGTGTGACGCGGAGACGGTCTTTTGTCCCGGTTCTACAAGTGACAGAGGAGCGGTCCTTCAGGTAAGGAAATTAGACGGTTATTCGTGATCTTTCAGACAACAGGGCATTTTTAGCGAACTAACCACTAATATTACCCCTTGACAAGAGGGGTTTTTAGCTGTACCAAACGTTTAGTATATACTAAACGTTCAACATATAGCAATATTGCCTAATGATATTCACCTGCTGAAATGTCTACAGGGCTCAGAATTCCCCTATCATGGCTCAAGCCTGGGGCTTCTGCAAGGTATTTTGGGTGAAAAGGATAATGGAAGGGAGGGGTTTGTTTTGTCTGGCCAAGGTAAGGAGGTTTTTTCGAACACCAGGAAAAGCAGTTCTGTTCGGCAGTTTGTGTTCGGTTTTCTGCCGATAATTTGTATCGAATTTATTGTCGTGGGAGTCATTCTCTTCATTTTCGTGCCCAAGGGATGGCCGCTGCTACTGGCTTTTGCTCTGCTTTTTAGCTTGTATTTGTACGCAGCTATTATTTTCACTTTTATGATTTGTTCAGCTCATATCTTATCTGCAGATGAATTATACCTACGAATGGCTTCATGGTTTAAATGCCGCCTTCCAATTTCGCTTATTGCCGCAGTAGAACAATATCCCCCCCTCATCATATCCCAAGCCGGATATGATCGGTGTTATGCTTGCCAGGGAAGGGGAAACCCTCTACTGTTTGTCGCGAAAAAGCGATGTCTGTAGAATCCAATTGACAGAACCGGTTATGGTTAAGGCTCCGGCTGCCCAAGATCGCAAAAGTAAGCGGGGGTTGGTGCGGGAGATACTGATCAATGTTGATGAGCCCGAAAGGTTTATGGAAAGGATGAGCGGATTGGTAGCTGCCCTACCTGTGGCTCAAACTGGAGTTGATACAACAGAGGACACGGTTGGCGGGGTTGCGGGAGAAGGGGAAGGGGCAGGAGCAGGAGCGATCCTTGCTGATTCACCCGGTATTCGTTCCTGTGCAACGGTTTCAGTGGAACATGCCGGAGCGGGTCTTGAGGCAGAAGTCAGAGGCGCCGCTTCTGTAGGGGATGTAAGTGCAGCAGAAAGAGCTCATCCGAAAGGGGATATTTGTTCTGAAACACAAATCACTGGGCTGCTGCTCAGTCTGGAATTTGATAAATTAACCAGGTATTTCGGCGATTTTCCTGCTGTTCAGAATCTCACCTTAAAGACTTATCCAGGTGAGATTTTCGGTTTTCTCGGGGCCAACGGTGCGGGGAAAACCACCACCATTAGGATGGTCACCGGGCTTTTAAGGCCGACATCAGGGAAAGTGATGGTGAGGGGAGAGGACCTGTGGCAGCCGGGAACTGAAACCCGGCGCCTGATCGGGTATGTTCCCGATACCCCCCTGGTTTATGAGAGGCTGACTGCCAGTATTTCTTTTAAAAAGGATCAGGGTCAGCGGCTGATGGGTTTTTTGTCTGCGTTGCATCTGCCGTCAACCGTACAAGCGGTGATGCTGAAAGAGTGGTTTTCTCTGCGGCGCAGTTCCATAACGAAGTTTCGCCTGATAGCCTGGCTCATTCTTTCGGTGGTTCCATTTTTACATCCGGGTCTACGCTCATTTGTCATATCTCTGCCCTCACAGCTGATTGTGGTGTTTGTGATTCTGGGTTTTTCGTGTTTTGGAGAATTGACTCGCCGCCAGCCTACCAGTCCGAAGCCTGGACCTGCCGTGGGGATTTATGGCTGGCAGCTGTCAAACCAGGGCAGTTGCA
>NZ_CDRZ01000202.1 GCF_000946815.1 Syntrophaceticus schinkii
AAGTCTAGCTAGATAATGCCAGTCAGTGTGCATAGTGTGGATAATGTAGAGATCCCCCCAGCACCCAAACCAAACCTGTCATGGATACTGAGAGGATCCTTACCCTTTAATTACCTTACCCCGCTGTGCCACGCTGCCTTTCCATATCAGCAAGAATACGCCCGATATCTTTGTCCTCAACCACATCACTGCCCCTTTGCTGTGCATCGTAGAGGGCATACGTGCAAATATGATTTATCAATCGGTGAATACCCTGAGTTGCTGAGTAGATCAACTGCAAAGCACTATCGGAAAATAAAGGGGAGGTCATCGCCGCTGTCTTCATCTGATGCCGAATGTAGTCTGCAGATTCCTCCTCAGTCAACCCGGTAAGATGGAAACGCAGTTGGATGCGCTGTGCTACAGCCTCAAACTTGTTCTTGCGCAAAGTCCTCCTCAATTCAGACTGACCCACCAGGATCAGTGTAAACAGGGACACAGAATCCATCTGCTGGTTCAAGGCAAAGCGTAATTCCAGGAGCATGGCCGGAGTAATATCCTGTGCCTCATCTATGATTACAACCAGAGATTTATCCCTTCGCTCTACCCTTGTACGCAGTACCTCTTCAAAAAGGCGTTTTGCTTTTGTCAGGGAGAATAAAGGCTCCTCACCCAGATGACGCAGCATTTCCCCATAGAAATCCCGTGGTTTCATCCCTGCCTGGCTTAAGTAAATAACTTGGTAGCGCATAGGATCAAGGGTTTGCACCAGATGGCGAACAAGTGTTGATTTCCCGCTTCCTACCTCCCCTGTGAGTACTCCAAAATAACGGTGTTGGACCATCAACTACATACGGGCAAGCGCTTCCATGTAGCTGATGAACCGAATAACATTTCATTCTTGGGGTTCCGGGAAA
>NZ_CDRZ01000203.1 GCF_000946815.1 Syntrophaceticus schinkii
AAGCCTGTGGTCTCCGCCCTCCCCCGGCTTGATCGGTTCAAAACCTAAAATGATCGGCGGTTTGCCACCCACTATCTGGCAGGTGACAATCTTATGCTCGTAGGTAGTCGTCCCATCCTGGTGATGCACTTCCTGGCAGGCGTTACAGCATCGGCTCTGAGTTCTGAATATACCTGTGCCGTCAATAGCCGCTACACGGTAATGATCAATGGTCGGCAACATCTTGCTGCGCCGTGCTTTGTTGATTACTGCTATATACAGCTTTTTAATCGGTTCCAGTTCCATTCCAATAGAACTGTGACGGATGGTATCTGCCGAGGGTGGCCTCTGTTTCCTGGGTAGAAGCTTTTTAAAACTCTCTTTTGCTCTGCGCTCAAGTTCTTCCAAACTTTGCACCTGCAAAGCAAAGCCTATCAGAAGTGTTACCCAGATAGTACCCGGTTCTATCTCTGGATCTTTTCTTTCATTCTTTGCCCATTTTGTACAGCCCTCAGGCAGGAATACCTTGTTGATGTAATCGAAGAAAATCTTTGAGCCACCGTTTCGACATCGGTGGTAACACCTCCTGGAAATGATGATTTGATCGTTGTTGCTTCCAGGAGGTTTTTGTCATTTAGTTATGTTTTTTCCTGCCTGTTTGGTTTAAAAAATGCGAATTAATAAAATTTTGCTTTTATACTGCGTTGCTTGCACCGCAAGAACTTAGGCGATCACCTGCGGAGTTTCTGACAATATGTTAACAAACTGTTTATAAGATGTTGCCTTATTTAATATAGCAAAGATTACCGGGGTGTACAAGCCAGAGAATCTGCAGGAATCACTTGCTTGACATAGTAAAGCAGTTGTCTATAATTTAATAAAGAAGTGTGAGGAAATAATAGCCTGAATCGATTGCAGAAAGGGTTGAAAAAAATGAAGAGAACCTACAAACCGAAAGAAAAGAAAAAAGAAAAAGAAGTACACGGTTTTAATGAAAAAGAAATGAGAAAAAAGCCGGA
>NZ_CDRZ01000204.1 GCF_000946815.1 Syntrophaceticus schinkii
GAATGCCGAAAGGGGGATGCTTGTTCTGTTGGTTGCAGGACGCGGCTTTGGTTTTCAGGCCGTCCCAACCTGCTCTTCTGTAGTTTGCTATGTAGCGCTCCAGGGTACGGGTACTGACAGTTGTTCTATGGCTGCCGGGGATTGTGTATGTACGGGATGCAATCTCCTCCAGTAAGTGCTTTAACTCACCTGGCAGCATGGGGCTCTGGCGGCTGACGATCGGTGCAATCAGCCCATAGCGAAAGGCCGCTATCTGTTCTTGCATTTCGAAATCCATCTTTTCTCCGCTCCTTTGTTTTTTAAGAAGATGTTGGTGAAGCTTCCAGCATCATTCTCTTCGAAGCGGTGCCGTCAATCCATGAGACAGCTTGTGTGGGGCTTTTTTATCCTGGTGCCAGTGCCATTGATTTTTGCTGTCTGTAGAGCCAGTTAAACAACTTATCATCTCCAAACTCTGCCTTACCTGGTCCCATATCTTAAAAAGCCAGCCCCACTCTGTACGGGGCTTCATTTTTCCTACTGGCAGTTGGATGTGGGGCAGAACACGCAGGATCTGTGTCCAAAAGATGTTACCTGAATCCCTTAAAAGCCTGTTCCACCTGGTGGTCCAGCGCCAAAGGCTTTTTTCACTGTAGGGTCCCCCTGCTGCTGTTAGTTCTCCGGCTACCTGTGTCAGGGATTGGCCTTTTGTCTGCTTGCGCATCACCTCTTCTTGCACTTCCCAGGCAGTTTTGCTCTTTTTCCCCGATGAAGGGAGGGAGCAGACCTGTTGTTTTACCACATATGGGACACTTGAAACGAAATATCGGTATGGAATATGCTTCTTCGAGGGTGAATACCATGCGTTTGTAACTGCCCGTGCCGGTGTAGCTTCCGCATAGCTTTACAGGATGGGCATTCCACTGGTCGTAGGTTTTCCGGACAACCGTCTGCAAATAATTCAAGATAAGACTGGACAGTTA
>NZ_CDRZ01000205.1 GCF_000946815.1 Syntrophaceticus schinkii
TGGGACGCGGATCCATCTGTAAGCAGAGGTTAATCTTTTACCTGTAAAGTATATGCCTACTCTACAGTATATCCGGTATTAGCACCGGTTTCCCAGTGTTATCCCAGTCTTACAGGCAGGTTATCCACGCGTTACTCACCCCGTCCGCCACTAAGTTTGCAGGAAAGCAAGCTTTCCCCGCATCCTCCGTTCGACTTGCATGTGTTAAGCACGCCGCCACGCGTTCGTCCTGAGCCAGGATCAAACTCTCCGTTAAGTTCTTTTTAAACGCTGACCTCACACGACTGTTCAGTTTTCAAAGACCCTGCGGAACCTTTTTCTTTAGCGGCTCCGGATGTATATATTAGCACATGACCTTTCTGATGTCAACCGTATCTATCATCTTTCAGTACTGACGCATCAAAATGTTTAAAAATCTTGCGAGTACAAAAACTGGCGTTTTTATCACCGATTCCGAAGTTTTTTTGAAAAATATCCGTTCTACATGTGGTGGCACATCCTTTTCAAGCTATTTTGCTCCTTTTAACCTACTATAGCACCTTCAAATGGGCATACGGGTAGTGTACACCGTATTGAAACCGCTATGTTGAATAGAATTGCTAAGCTGCCGTTGGCCTTATTTTCCAATCATCATCCTGAACCAATCGCAGTTGGCCTGGGGATTTCATTAACTTGCGAATTCGCTTTGTATCTAAGGAATTGTAAATCATGTTTTTACGAAACTTTTCAATGAGTCTCCGAAACCCAACTTTTTTAGCATGTTCGGTTAGGCAAACCGAATGAAGCACCATTTCATTGAGCATCCGGCCAATATGCATCAAGTAGTGATATCCCTTCATTGCATTCCAGTTATGAGAAAAGATATGTTCGTAATGGTATCCTTGGTGTTTTTCTTTGAGAATGGTGTTCTCCTGAAGCCAACGCTTTCGGGCTATCAAATTGGAACGCGCGTGGATATTCGTCTTTTTGATTGGGTCACTGGAATTCCAAGCGTAACGGGTAGTTTTCGTTACCCGCGACATGTTACAAGTTCAATCTCTTCCCATGCTTTCCTTACATATCACCATATGGAA
>NZ_CDRZ01000206.1 GCF_000946815.1 Syntrophaceticus schinkii
TTCACCCATCGGATCTTTAAAATTTTAGCTCTCCTGTAACCATACTCATAATCGATATCGTTGACCCATCGAAACGTCTGCTGTCGCCCCTGCCATATTCGCTCATAGTAGTTTTCTCTTTTGGTATCCAAGCGCATCAGCCCGTTAACTTCTTCCCATACTGAAGGCAGTGAATCGTCTTTGAGTACAATCATAAATTGCCATTTGTTCTTGCGGCAGATTTCTATTACCGGCCCATTCGCATACAGCCCATCTAAAAGTAGTGTAAGCCGCAGCCTTGGGAATTCTTTTTTAAGCTGTGTAGCCAAGCGATAAAACGCCTTTAACTCGCAGTCCTGTTTCCACTCTTCATCACTTTCTATTTTCTCTAGTTCTGTATCGTTTTCCAAGAACTCACTCATCAGCGGTAAAACCATGCCGTTGGAGAGGATTAAAACTGCTTCTAGAACATAGGCGTAATACTGATGGTGTTCACCATCTTTGCCTTGAACCCTGCGGTGGGGATAACATTCATCCCAGCATTGGTCCATCACGTATTTTTGTGTTCCGTCTACTGCCACAAGGTAACGTTTTTGATGCAGCAGGTTTTTAAATTTTTTCTTGTAGATCAAATGCCTTAACATGTCGATGTAAGCAATTTCGATTTGGTCTACATCCATCTTTTCCAATAAGCGACACAGGGTATCCTGGTGCGGCATGTCTGTTAATTCCGGAAAAACTGCTTGCAGGTGTTTAAGTAACCGCGGTCCGGTCATCTCCTGTATTCGTTTCTCCGCTAGAGGGCATTTGAAACACAAACATCAGAATTCCATAGATCATCATTATTGTCATTTGATGCTTAACTTTCTTTGGACTCCGCGGATCAGGTATTCTTGCTAATTTATGAAGCAGCCCAGGCAGCAGTTGCCTGTATACGTCTAGTATCTTTTCAGTTCTTTGCTGAATATCTTCTTGTTCTTCATCCTCTGTTTTATATTCGCTTTTGCGGTTAGGAAGCTGTGAAGGTGGGAGGATATTCGCCTCCCCTTGTTCTTTTTTGTTTCTTCCCT
>NZ_CDRZ01000207.1 GCF_000946815.1 Syntrophaceticus schinkii
TAAACATACAATTAAGTTGAATGCGGAACATTAAAGGTTTCTTACGATAACGTAGACCACAAATGGATGATGGAATGCCTAAAACTGCGACATAGCAGACCCAAACATGCTAAGACTCATCGCACGCTTCCTCAAAGCTGGAATCGTAGAGGCAGGAGTAAGCTACGGTACACCAGAAGGGACACCGCAAGGGGGAGTAGTGTCACCGATACTGGCAAATGTCTACCTGCACTACGTACTGGACGTGTGGTTCTACAGCACAGTGCGGAAGCACTGCAAAGGAGAAGCCCACATGGTCAGATATGCAGATGACTTCGTATGCTGTTTTCAGTATGAAGAAGATGCCCGATGGTTCTACAATGCACTGCAGAGTAGGCTGAAGAAGTTCAACCTGGAGATAGCTGAAGAGAAGAGCCAATAATAACCTTTGGACGACAGGCAGAGGCCAGGAGTCGAGCAGGGGGAAAGAAGCCCAAGACATTTGACTTCCTAGGGTTCACCCACTACTGCAGCCGGAGCAAAAGAGGCAAGTTCAGAGTGAAGCGGAAGACAAGCAGCAAGAAATACAGAGCTAGTATTCTGAGATGCAAAGAGTGGCTTAAAAAGCACAGGAACATGCCTGCCCCGTATATTTGGTGGCTAATCAGACCCAAGCTATGGGGAAACTACCGCTACTATGGTATAACCGACAATGCTCCGATGCTGTATAAATTCCTCTATGAGGTAGAAAAGCTACTCTTCAAATGGCTAAACCGTCGCAGCCAGAGGAAAAGCTTTGATTGGGAAAAATTCAGGCTATTTCTCAAGAAATTTCCACTGCCTACACCCCGTATATTTGTGAATATTTACGATGTCAGGGTAAGAATCTTTGCGTGAGCTCCGTGAATAATGACTACGGAGAGCCGTATGCGTTAATAGCGCACGTACGGTTCGATGAGGGGTAGGGGATACAACTGCTAGGCCAGTAGCGCACGGCCGGGATACTAAGGCACTGCCAGACGAAAGGGGCAGTATAACGGACTGTCCTGACCTAAACGCTACCAGGCGGCATGAGACCCCGCCTACTCTACCTCCTATTGCATGCTCCTGATGGTGCGTTGAGACCGGGTAAACTTTCGTGTCTAGCCTGAAGAGGTGCGCTGAAACAAAGCCGCGAAAGACCCGGGGACGGTTCCCACCTACTTGCCGGAAAAGGCTCGACGAAAGAACCGTCCGACGATCCGCGGCAA
>NZ_CDRZ01000208.1 GCF_000946815.1 Syntrophaceticus schinkii
TTCTGAAGAAGTATCCTTTACCTACGCCCCGCATATATGTGAATATTTACGATGTCAAGGGTAGAATCTTTGCGTGAGCTCCGTGAATAATGACTACGGAGAGCCGTATGCGTTAATAGCGCACGTACGGTTCGATGAGGGGTAGGGGTACAATTGCATGGCCAGTAGCGCATGGCTGGGATATTAAGGCACTGCCAGACGAAAGGGGCAGATAATGGACTGTCCCGACCTAAACGCTACCAGGAGGCGAGAGACCCCGCCTACTCTACGAGCGACCAAGCTAGGTCGTGACACTTAGTGGGTGGGAATCCCACCGGGCAAGGTTTAGCCAACCACCCGTAGCCAGCCTTGGAGCATAGCTGGTAACAGCTATGTTTAAGCGTAGGCAGGCGAGACAGCGGGCCGAAAGCCGCAAGGTTGAAGGGATTGAGCTTCGAAATGGTGCGAGATGGGAAGGCCGATTCTTTCCGTCCTGAAGAAGGCAGCATTTCGGCAGGCGATAGAGGCGAGCAGGCCGGAACTTCCCCGGAGTCAAAGACCTTGGCACGCTGTACACAGTTGGGTTACGGCAACTTGGGAGACCCTGCGGGCTCTTCCGAAGAGGGAGTATGGCAGACAAGCGATACAAAGTGAGGAAGCCAAAAGGCGCGCAGGGAGTCGGATTACTGCATAGTACCGATGAAGCAGGGTAACTCCTGTAGAGGAAAGGCAGTAGCGGAGTCATTACCCTTGGAAGGGGGACACTAACTCACCGGAGGAGAGTAAGTAGTGGAAACGAAACTGACAAGGATAGCGGAGAAAGCAAGAGAAAACCCAAAGCTAAAATTCACAACACTAGTCCATCTAATCAATGAAGAAACGCTCATGGCAGCCCATATGGGCATGCCGGAACGAAAAGCGTCCGGGGTGGACGGAGTAAGTAAGGCAGAATATGAAGAGAGTCTAGAAGCAAATGTGAAAGACCTGGTAGATAGACAAGGATGAAGAGACAGGCC
>NZ_CDRZ01000209.1 GCF_000946815.1 Syntrophaceticus schinkii
AGCTGATATCCCAGTGCTCCAGAAAAATGGTCCAAAAGATATCCGGCAACAATCGGGACAAACACTTCCGAACTGTAGCCCAAAGGAGCGATAATAGCTACGGCAGTCCCGGTAAACTCAGTGGGGTAATCTCCTTCTTCAAGTATTGCATAATGCAAAGCTTGTATTGCATACATAGAAGTATAGATTGCGCAAGCGAATACAACTACTACATAGACAAGGCTCGCTTTTCCAGGTGTAAATATAATACCTAAAATACCCAATATCATTACTGCAAAGCCAACAAGCATCACTTTTGATGAGCCCACCTTGTCACCCATAATACCGGCAACAAAACAGCCTATTGGACGACAATACTGTGAGAATATTGTGAATGCTGCGGCAAGAACTACACTGGCACCGAAAACAGATGTGGTGTATGGTGCTATATAGTAGTAACCAATCAGGGTCGCATAAGATGTGAACATCATAATAATTACCAGCCAAGTATGGGGCATTTTTAAAACCTTTTTCAGTACAGGGACATTAAATAGCGGTTTCTTTTCCTCTGTATCCTGGCCAGTCGCTGTCTCTAACTCTGGATCTGTTTCCTTTAAATTGAAGAAAACAATAATACCGAGAAGCACACAGACAGCAGAATACACAAAGATAATGGCTGATAAGCCTAGTTTGTCAGAGAAGTTTGATGACAGATAGGAGAACATTGCCAATATTAAGGAAAAGTGGACAATATTTGTGATTCCTCTACCACCTTCCATAAACCCGAATGCTTTACCCTGCTCATCGGAATCTGCAATAGAACGAATCGCTTTTACCAAGGCGCACCAAAAGGTTAGAATTGACGTTATTCCCCACAGTGCGTGGACTGCAAGCACAACCGGATAGGGAGGATATAGAAGTAAAATAAAGCCCAATAAACCAGTTGCGGTTAGGGAAAGAGTAATCAATTTTCTAGCAGAAAATCTGTCCGCTAAAACTCCGCCAAAAAAATAAGCAACAACACTTAAAGCGCCAAAAACACTACCTAGACTACCCATCTGAGTATTTGTTAAATTAAAACACTGGACAAATACATCATAGTAATAGTTTCTAAAGTAAGGAAGAGCATAAATCATAGCTCCCGAAATTGTTAGGAGCACTAATGTGAACATATTCTCTTTGAGCTTACTCTTTTTTGGTGTGCTCATCTTTTTAGTTTCCTCCTGTATTGTTATAATTTAAATAATACGGAACCTGAATTATTTGGAGCACTTAATAATATGATCCTCAAGTTTTTTGGATGTTTTTGTTAGAACACGGTGCCCTTCCTTTGTAACCAAGACATCATCCTCAATACGAACACCACCGATACCTGGCAAATAGATACCGGGTTCAATTGTAAAAACCATACCTTCAGTAAGGGTAATATCATTGCTTGCTGAAATGAAAGGTTCTTCATGTATATCTAGCCCCAGACCATGGCCTGTCCTGTGTAAAAACTGCTCACCATAGCCTGCGTTTGTAATATAATCTCGTGCTGCCTTATCAACTTCCCATGCCTTGACACCGGGTTTAACTTTTTCGATAGCAGCAAGGTTTGCACCCAATACAATTTCATAAATCTCAGCAAGCTTATCATTCCCCACTTCACCCAGGAAAAGGCAGCGTGTAATGTCTGACCAGTAATTCTTATAATATGCGCAAAAGTCCAGAAGGATAATATCCCCCTCTTTAAATGCATAGTCACTCGGCACTGCATGAATATTTGCTGAGTTTTTACCTCCGAGAACAAGAATAATGAATCTATCGGTAATTACACCGGGGTTTTTAATCATATACTCATACATCAGCAGAGATAACTCTTTTTCGGTCATGCCGGGCTTAACTAACTTTGACAAATACTCAATGGTACTATCAACAATTTCCGCAGCGGTTTGAATGTTTCAATTTCCAGCTCGTCCTTAT
>NZ_CDRZ01000210.1 GCF_000946815.1 Syntrophaceticus schinkii
GTGCCCCAGTAAACCATCCGAAACCCTGCGGAACAAATAGGTCCCATCAAAATCAAAGCCAGCTCTAGGTTGCCTGGTCCCTCTAAGATTAAGAGCTATGATTGCCTGGGCGTGAAAGTCATTCTTTATGGTTTCGTAAATGTCATTACAGTCATACGCAGAGTCCATCAGGTAGAACTTGGGTGATTTAACCAGAACGCTGCTGGCCTTTTTAACCAGTTTTAAAGCTATTTCACTATCGTGGACATTGGCCGGTGTTACGGTGATAGCTACTGGTAACTCTGATTTTGTGTCCACAGCAGCATGTACTTTGTAGCCAAACCAGGCTTCAGTGTTGCCATCAGTGTTTCTTTTGACGCCCCAGTCAGCGCTTTTACCGTTTTGCGATACATACTTTCTAGGCTTGGTTTTCTCATAAGCCTCAATTTTTGTGGAATCTATTGCAATAGAGGTGCAGTCAATAACCCCCATTTGCTCGGCTTTATTTACAAGCGAATTAAACAGTTCTTTAAGAATACCTGTTTCTGTTAGTTCTCTTAAAAATCTGCTCATAGTTGCTTCACTTGGTACGCTTGCAATTACGCCAAATCCACATATGTATCGAAATACAGGGTCATTTTTTAGTCTTCTGACCAATGCAGCCATTGTCGGTATTTGCTCTATCTTTGCAGCTATTAATGCTCTTAGTTTGTATTTGGCATTGTATCCTCGAGGTCCATTATGTTTTCTGGGTAGCCTGGATATTATTGGATTCAAATCAAGGGTGCTAAAAATCTTTTCCAGTCTAGTTTCAGGTTGCATTTTTAATGCATCTTCGAAGGAAATCAGGCACTGTTGTCGAATATACAAGGTAGCTTCATCCCTTTCCACTTTTGTTTTATTTGGTTTGATTTACCTTATAATTCGGCAAAAGTTGGGGTGAAGCCTTTATTTTAGGCCTTTAAAGCCTTGATTTCAATGAGTTTTTTAGAATGAAATACTCTCGGGTGATAAGATACATATTGCACATGTGACAGCAGGGCTTATCTGATTCGGAATAACAGAATAATACAATTGACCAACGACGATACAGTGGCTGCGGACTGGTGAAAAAGGGTTAGAACAGGCCAAGAGCCATCCAGAGCGCAATAAGCTTACTCAGGACTTGGGAGGGCGAAATCAACCTGTTGTGGGCGTGACTGCTTGTTTCCTACACCCGGCGATGTTCTAGTGCTTTGCAGCAACGGCTTGTATGA
>NZ_CDRZ01000211.1 GCF_000946815.1 Syntrophaceticus schinkii
ATACAGTTATTACCCTTCATGGCAACCAGGAAGGGGTGAGGTAGGCTATAACCCTCGTTATCACGGCCGTCCGTCTATCAAGGCCAAGGCTTGTTTTATTGCTGAAACTGCAGAATTAGTCAATCTAAAAGCATATGGTGGTAAGACGCACAGTAACGGCGAATTCCTTAATTTCTTCAAAGAGGCAGAGGGACAATTACCCCATAACTACGTACCCAAAGGTGTAAGAATGGATAAAGGCTTTTTTGACGAAAAAAACTTCGAATACTTTGAATCCCGTACCCTTTTATATGTCTGTAAAGCCCCTATGCGAAGTGGTTTAAAAAAGATCGTTAATTACCTAAAAGAACAAAACCTTTGGCAGGAGCTGGATGAATGTTACAGCATTGCTGAACTGACAGTCCCGTTACCAAGCTGGAACAAGGCCAGACGGTTCATCGTTATTTGTCAGAAAAAAGACCCCAAAACAGGCCAATTATATATAGACCACCCTGAATGCTATCAATACCAAGCCATAGTAACCAACATTGAGACTAATGATATGTCTCCTGAAGAAGTCTGGCATTTCTACAACAAACGCGGTACCTGTGAATTGTGGATAAATGAACTAAAAGATGGTTTTGCTGTTGATGAAGCAAGCCAGCATACCTTTGTCAAAAATGAGGCCTACATGCTGGTAAAGGCCATTAGTTACAATCTCATGCTCTGGTTCAAAGAAGCCACCATGCCTGACGAGGTCAAAAACTGCCGTGCTGTCGCCTCTCACTCCCAATGGACGGGGGGAGTAGGATTTTTTTCTTGCTTTTTATGACGTAAATGATGCATACTGATTTGACATATGGATTATTTATTGAACATGACAATCATCACGGAAGGATAAATAGCGAGAAGGGGAACCCCTATGGCACGCCCGCCAAAGTCCCCCTTCCCTAAAAACACTGAAATGAATCTTACTCGAAACTCCTTTAAACTGTTCCAGTCTTATCTTGAATTATTTGCAGTACGGTTGTCCGGAAAACCTTAC
>NZ_CDRZ01000212.1 GCF_000946815.1 Syntrophaceticus schinkii
CCCGATCTACTGGGACAATGCAACTTTCGAATCTTCCTGGCAATCCCTTTGCTTTCCCACTTCCTCAAAGGTTTGACGCTGAGAGATAATCGGTTTCCAGAGTTCGCCAGCGCGTAGATGCTTTCTAGTGTGTTTATGTTCGAGGAAGTTAATCTCTTTTTCGATCACTTCTTCAATGACATGTACAGCCATCTTGTCCTCATCAACATCCAGCCCCCTAACTGTATGTTGAATAATCGATGAAAGTTCGTTGTCTATAACTAGATTTTCATAGCTAGCCACCAAAGCATTGTCCACAATACCCGCAGTGCCGCAAAAATCGATACCGATCAAAGCGGGAAGGAGGGCATTGTAAATGTGTTCAAAGCCGCTCTGGGCATCAGGAGCCTTGGAAGCACCAGTATAGCAGCCCGCACCCCGGGCAATACCATAGTGTTTTGCCAGTTGTATCGATAGGGCTCCACCAATTCCCATTTCCGGCATTGCCCAAAGCGCAACCCCGGATCTCATATCCATAGCACCTCCAGACCGGGGCGACATGATTACCCGACAACCAGGCTTCATTAGTTGGGTAGAAATAACACCCGCCAGAAGCTCGGCATTATGTTGAACAACATTACCAAGAATAGTGACCGGAGATGTGGCACCCATAATAGGTGCAGGGTCAAACCCTACCGGTAAGCCAGCCTCTACAACACCCATCATAGCCTCAGCGGGCCCCGTACCGAAGTCAAGCGGGCTCATGGGTGAAACCTCGTAGTAGCCCAGCCCTTTCTCCCTTAGGGCTTCCTCACTACCCGCAACAGCTAACAGGGCATCATAAATATATGGCCATTCGTCATAGGACTCCAAACACAGCCGAATAGGCTTCGTGGTATTGCGCAGCAATGTCACAGCTTCAATGGTAACAATTGCTTTCTGGGGAACATCCCGCGGGTAAAGAGGAGAAACAACATTCATAAACTCAAGAGCGTCAGCTAAACGTGTAAAATCTGCCAGGTCTTTTAGGAGAGCATCGCGTCTCTCCCCAGTATCGAGATCAATTATGGACGGCAGGCCGATACAAACCTGCCCGTAAGCCCTGTTCCTACCCAACTCTAGAACATGTTCACCTGTTCTGCTGGTTATTTCCCATGGCCCTGGAACACGCTTTATGGCTTTATCAATAACATCTTGGGTAAAAGTAATACGTCCTTTCTTTTCCTTACAACCATTATCTAGCAAAAGGCTCTTAAACTTATCAGATGTGGTGCTAATGCCAATGTTTTTCAAAACATCCACAGTAGCCTCATGAACCCTCATTAGATCGGTTTCTGATATTATTTCAAAATTCATGCTGTCCCTTCCCCTTTTTGTTTTTCTTGAAGCGACTATCCCATCAACCGCTTGGCGAGCTTAGCAGCACTAGAAGCGTCCTCGGCATAACCGTCGGCACCAATCTGATCAGCCCAATTCTGGTTAATTGGTGCACCACCGATCATAATCTTGACAGAATCACGAAGTCCCTCTTCCTTCAATGACTCAATAATTTCTTTCTGGCAACCGACGGTTGTTGTAAGCAGGGCAGAAATGCCTACAATATCGGGGTTTAATTTTCTAATCTTTTCAATAAACGCGCTTGTGGGAACATCGACTCCTAGATCAAACACCTCAAACCCCGCGGACTTCAGCATCATGATCACAATGTTTTTCCCAATTGAGTGTAGATCACCATGTACTGTCCCCATAAGAACTCTGCCTACAAACTCCCTGTTCGTTCCCTCTAACATGGGTTCGACAATAGCAATCCCTGCTTCCATTGCCTTCGCTCCCAGTAAGAGATCCGGCAGGAAGTATTCTCCTGATTCGAAACGCTCACCTACCACTTCAATACCCCTGGTCAGTCCTTCATTGATAATCCTTAATGGCTCGATTCCAGCATCAACAGCCTTATTAGTCAACTCGGGTACAAGTTCTTCCTCACCTTCAAATACCGCTTCCGACAATTTGCTCAAAATGTTTTCCTGATCCATAAGGCACCTCCTAGGTTTTATTTTTTTACATTGGGATCTGGTTATCGGAGCCCCAATCTATTTCCTTTTTAAACCGTACTCCTCTTCGGCCTCTTCGACGATTTCCCTGAGCTTTTTCTGAACGCCTTCAGGTAGAGGATCGGGTTTATGTGTCTCTAAGATGTGAATTGCTTCTTCGTAAGCTCTGGTTGTGAGGTCTTTTCCTCCCTTATCGAGCCATGCCTCACGCATCCGACGGTCGATCATCTTGCTCTGGGACTGCTCCCTAAAGTACTTGTAGGTATGTTCCTTGGTTATGAACTCTCCGGAGGATCCTACCTCCTTGATCACATCCACAGCCAAGGTTTCGTCTGTAACCGGTATACCCTCAACTACTTTGTTGACCATCCGGGCGATCTCATTGTCGATCAAGAGTTGTGCATAATCGAAGGTGACACCCAGTTCGAGCATCCCTGACCCGTAAATCATGTTTGCGCCACCTAGCGCAGTCAACAGGGCAGTGATGGTCTTTTCATGAGCAGCCTGGGCATCAGGAAGCTTGCTGTCAGCCTATCCACCGGCAACCCAACTGGGAAGCAAATAATACTGTGCCAGTCCTGCAACAGCCGCATTGATCATGGCCAGTTCCGGGGAGCCTACCGGTGCTGTAGCAGTCTTCAAATCCATTATAGTAGTGGAACTGCCGTAGATAATCGGTGCACCTTTGCGGGTCGCCTGGCTCAAAACAATCCCGCCAAGAACCTCTGCATTATGAGTTACGAGGGTGCCCGCCAGTGTTACAGGAGATGTAGCACCCGCCATCGCCATAGAAAGAATACACACCGTTATACCCTGCCGAGCAGCCTCGATGAGAATATCACAACATTCTGGGACAAGTTTTAACGGACTTGTAGGACAAACAATTGTACTATAAAATGGCCTTTCCCGAAGCCTATCTCTACCCCCGACAACCGCTGCCGCCATATCTATCATCTTGCGAAAGTTCTGGACATTCATTGCACCTATGAAGCAGTGTTTAGAAATGTTAGGAAAAATAGCCTCGGCATTATGAAGCGGCTGCACAGGGCCTGGCATCTCGTCCGCGCCCACCGCGCGGTTGTGCAGCAGAATTTGATCCATGGCATCGCACATCAGAGCGGCTTTTGCCACATCATCCTTGGTAGTTGGGCGGTACTCCTTAGAATAGGGGTCGATAATCCGCAGCCCCTCGCCAAAGTTCATAAAAGCAACACGCTTGCTGTCTGCAACATAGTCATGTTTCGGATTTCTGCCAGCCAAGAGAATCGTGCTCGGCGCTGATAGAATAGCATCCTCTACTACATAGGGAGGAAATTTAACATTTTCATTCTCCTCATCCACCTCTGCACCAACTCCGGCCAAAATATCCCGCGCCTCTTTACTGCCGACGTAAAGCCCTGTATCCCTCATAACCTCTAAAGTAGCGCAGTGGATTGCATAAAATTCGTCTTCGGTAAACATTTTGAGTCCAAAACCATCAATCCGGTTAATTCCCGCTTGCAAACTCCTTATCAACGCTCTCCTCCCCCTTTATTTTTGAACTAGCTCAATACTCAACAGTTCCCCTCCTTTAAATCATTTTTACTTTGCGCTTGAAGTTTTCGACCGAATTGATTTTGATATCTAGCAATCTAGCAATATTGAACTTGGCTTCAATCCCGTAGGACGCTCGGTCCCGCGCCTGCACATGACCGATATCCAATTGTTCCCGAAGCTCTTTCATCAGATGGGAATCGGAAAGGTCAAACACAGAGACCCCCAGTTTCCCTGCCACATATTCCTTTGCTTCTTTGATTTTCATGGCCTTGGACATTTGGACACGAGCCACCAGATCTCCGGTAGTACGAATTCCACCCATGCCCGCAGCTACTTCGTGCGCAACAGCCATTCCGTAGGCATCGCCGTGACCAATCTACAACCCGTCAGCCTTTCCTATTTCTACAAGGGACTTGGATACTCTAGATGTGGCATCAGTTGGTGAAGTGTTGCTCAGAGGGATTGCCCCTACGCCCATACCGGCATTCACATGAACCGGTATATTTGATGCATCCGAGCATGCCTTAGAAAAGGTAACAGCACGGGCAAGGTTCCAGGGGAGTGTCTTCCTGCTATTGGTATTGATCACCGCCCCAAAGATGGTACCTCCTGCTTTTTCCACAACCCTTGCCTGGTCTTGCGGATAAAGGCCGGCAAGCCTTATGCCATCAAACTCCAACTGCCCATGCATTCCCAGCACAAACTCACCGGACATCCCAACTTCAATGGCCATATCCGGGTATTTTTCTTTCAAAATTTCAATTGCTTTAAGTGTAGCCAAGAAGTCCCCGTCACCTGAGGCCCCAACGGTATCAAAGTTGATCCCGTCTGCCCCTGCCTCATAGAGAAGACTGGCAACGTAGACCATGTCCTTAGTCGCCATCTCTACAGCCTCTTCCTGGGCTGCTCTGGCTTCACTGATCTTGCCCATAGGAAGCAATTCGGACCAGTTGTCGATGGGGCCATCAGGCCTGGTATACAACCCCAGGTTAGGCATCGCCCCATAAAAAACCGGTATCATACAGTTGAGCTGAGTTAGTTCCATAGATGTAGCTTCTTCATGAACAATATTTTTGAGCTGTTTGTAGCTGTAATCAGTATTGCCAATTTCCATGGTGTCTGAACACAGAACCCGCTCATGCATCAACACTGTGGTCATTCTGCCCACTGGAATCCCGGCGCGGACCGGAAGTTTCAGAGTGCCAGCGTCAAATGTCGCTACAACCTCATTCCCGCGCTCAATACTCACTGTCTTCTGGGGATTGCTGATTATTTGATAGAGCCTCTCCATTTCATCATCAGTAAGCTCCGGTATTCGACCTCTGTCTGCTGCATCTAACATTCCTTCCTCAAGATCCTGACAGATCTCAGCCTCACTTAGCCATGAGGCGGACCCGTCACCCATTCTGGTAAAAACCCTTGCCATTTCTTCCTTCCCTCCTTAACTTAGTGGTTCTTGTCTCTTTTTCACAAGGGGGGGGCACCTTCCCTACTATCGTGGAAAGGGGACTTTTAGATTAGCGTTTTTCTGACTGCCTCCTTTCCGGCAGTTACTTTTATGTATATTTCCAAATACGCTTTACCAAACAGCATCCCAGGCAATTGCCAATAATCTGTTTATCATAGATATGCAAGTTTAATGCCAGTAAAGGATAACAGGCGCCACCTGCACTGTTAATAACAATCATGGATTCTGCAAGCATTTCTATTGCTAGACAAGATTAAGTCGCAGGTGCCTGAAATAAGTTAAGTTCGGCAGGGCCGTAATATTTTTTGGATAAATTTGATGTAGCGTCAACGTGAATCGATGAAATACTTTATTTCCCATACAATGCCATTAATAAGTCATTGTCACTGATTTATTATCGAGAACATTTCTTTATTTTTGACTTGTTTGTTTCATCAATGATTCAAATGTTTTCCCTGCCTGCGAAAAACATCAACTAGTTTTGGCGGAAATAGTGAATTACAGGCATCTGATGAATGCGCATTTTGCTGGCATGGAAATTGCACAATTAATAAAACGAACAACCCTATCGATGGAACAGTCCAATACTATTAAAGGAGGTTTTATAAGAGTAATGGGCAAATTTGACGAAATTCAAAAAGCAGTGTTCGAGGGGAATGTAGAAAGGGTTAAAAATCTGGCAGAAACCCTGGTAGCCGCTGGTGAAGACCCACTGGCAATCATCGACGACGGTCTAATCGCCGGAATGAATATTGTAGGAACAAGGTTTAAAGAAGGAGAAATGTTCGTACCAGAAGTCATGATGTCCGCCAGTGCCATGAATGCAGGGGTTGACGCGATAAGACCCTTGGTCAAAAGTGGGGAGATACAATCCGCCGGGGTCATTGTCATAGGGACTGTGAAAGGGGACTTGCATGACATCGGAAAGAATTTGGTCTGCATGATCCTCCGCAGTGCGGGATTTGAGGTGGTCGATCTTGGTGTTGACATCTCATCGGAAAAATTCATCGATGCCATTAATAAACATAACCCAAAAATTGTTGGAATGTCCGCTCTTTTAACTACAACAATGCCTGCCATGAAAGAAACTATCGATACCATTGCAGAAATGGGTTTACGGAATAAGATAAAAATCATCGTTGGTGGTGCCCCGGTATCCCGTGAGTTCGCTGAGCAAATTGGAGCAGATGGTTACGGTGATGATGCAATATCAGCTCGAGACCTCTGTATAAACCTGCTTAATAAATAAATATACATTAAAAATATATATTTAGTGTCCCTTGAAAAAACCCTTAATTCAAACCTTCATTTATGAACAATTTCAAGCTGCTAATCCAGTGAAAGCCTTATTAGGAAACTTGTTTTTAACAATCGCAGATACGCATGCTGAGGGAACAACTTTTTCAGGGGGTACCTACTTAAGTCGGGGAACTTAACAGATTAGCTCTTTCTGTCTAAATAATAACAGATCACAGTCAGCAATTGTTGCGATATTAACCATAGAATAGAATAGTTCCTCGACTCATTTTTTTTGCATCCCTTTGGATAGGAGGAATTGCTCAGTGCAATAGGAGCATTTACAAAAAAATTCTTTCTATCTCATAAAAGGGTTTTCGCGAATTGTGTCGAAATTAAATAAAAAATGAATCATGGTGCTTGATTCATTCCTATAAATACCCACCATTAATCTATCGAACCAGATTTAGGGGAGTCTATCAGAAAGAACACATTGACTTTATATCTCTGTAGACGATAACTTCCTGGACTTCCCACCAAAATTTAATATGTAAGTTAGATTTTTTTTAGAATATATACTAATCAGAAAACCACAATTCAAAAAACCTCGTAAAAACTAACGTAAAATAGTTGCAGACATCTAACCTGAACATTTCGACCATTTTATCTACCTATAAGTTACCTTCTATTTTCCGGAACGTTTTACAAAACATCATAATTAACGCCTAGATTTTCTATTTTATCAAATCTGTCCCTGCCGGAGGAGAAACAATTATACCAATGAAAAACTTCCAAATCACAAAGCAGCGTGCAGACTAGTTTATGAGTTTCCGAATGACTACTTGATCATACAAGGAGGGATCGATACGTTCGTTTACCAACCATCTTTACTCATGAATAAGATACCAGAAACAGGTTCCGTGGAGGTGAGAAAGGTAGGCTTGGACAAAGAAAGTTTCGAAAAAGTACTTGATATGTCTTTTGATGAGATATTTGTAATAGATAGTGAAGGAGTAGTCGTTTATGTAAATAAAGTCTGCGAGAGGCATTACGGCGTAAAAGCTTCCGAAATGATAGGGAAAACATGCCAAGAGTTGGCATCTACAGGACTTTGGTTTCCATCCATTACTCCCCAAATTTTAAAGGAAAAAAAGAGAATAAACTTAATTCAGGAGACTTCAATGGGCATAAAACTTTTAGTAACGACTACTCCTGTCCTTAATGGACAGGGGAATATCACCATGGTTGTAATGAATGCCCGTGACATTACAGAGTTGGAGTTGCTTAAGAATAAACTGGATAAGGCATCCGATTTAGCCATAAAATATAAATCACAACTGGAAGAACTCCGCAAGAAAGATCTTGATTTAAGTGGGTTCATCATTCACAGCAAAGAGATGGAAGATATTGTCAAGATATCTCAGCGGGTAGCTGTCACGGACTCAACGGTTTTAATTCTCGGGGAAACAGGTGTAGGAAAAACTCTCCTCGCCAAGTTTATCCACAAGCTCAGCCCAAGAACTGACGGTCCCTTTATCACCTTGAACTGCGCTGCCATCCCTGACCAGCTTTTTGAGTCCGAGTTGTTCGGTTACTCCCCCGGAGCTTTCACAGGTGCTAATAAAACCGGAAAAACAGGGCTCATCGAACTGGCGGATGGGGGCACACTTTTCCTCGATGAAATCGCGGAAATAAGCCCCCGGCTGCAAGCCAAACTGCTCCAAGTAATAGAGGAGCGCCAGTTTTTTAATATTGGGGGAAAAACACCTAAGAAAATTGATATCAGAATTCTTACAGCAACAAACCGCGACCTCAAGACATGTGTTAAAAATGGATTATTTAGAGAGGACCTTTATTATAGGCTTAACGTCATCGAAATTCTGATTCCCCCACTTCGTGAGCGGCCAGAAGATATTATTTTCCTGGCAGACCATTTCCTTAACATGCACAATAAAAAATATAACACCCACAAACGTCTTTCGCCTGATGCCCAAGACTTGATGCTCGCCTACTCCTGGCCAGGCAATGTTCGGGAGTTATCCCACATCGTTGAAAGATTGATCATAACCGTCCCTAAAAATGTTATCAAACCCCAGGACCTTTCTCCCCTGTTGAACGCCGTTTCAGGAAAAGGAGATGATGACGCAATTTCCGTCACCAAGCTCATGCCACTCGACCATGCTCTAGAAAAGGTTGAAAAACACCTGGTTATAACAGCGTATAATAGACTTAAAAGCTCCTACAAGGTCGCTGAAGTCCTGGACATCAGCCAAAGCAAGGCTTATAGATTAATGCGCAAGTTCCAATGCTACGAGTGCGAATAAAACACCTTTCCAATAATCACAAAAGGGGCGGGCATTAAAACAGCCGCCCCCTATATATCCCCCTAAACCTGCTCCCATCATCTCTATTTAGTTTTAAACATCTTCAGCATTCTATCGGTAACTAGAAAACCACCGCATAGATTGATGGTTGCTAATACCACCGCAAGAAAGCCTAAAAGCTTTGACCCGCTGGTCACTGCAAAAGCTGTAGCCACCAATGAGCCGAGGATGGTCACTCCTGACAGGGCATTCATGCCTGACATCAAGGGTGTATGAAGCAGTGTTGGAACTTCATTAATTACTTTGTAACCTGCCCAGGTGGCAATGATAAAGATAACTACCAACACCAGTGGACTCACCACAGATCACTCCTTTAAGCACAATAAAGCAATAAAGCAAGCCTGCCCCGTCTTTAAGACATCCCCATCGCTTCCAGGGCACCGTTATGTACTATTTTACCGTCTCTGGTTACAAGAGATGAGGCGATGATTTCATCTTCTGTATTGAGATACACTCGCCCATCCTTGATCAAGTTAACTACAAAGTTGTAGATGTTGTGGGCAAACATCCAGGTGGAACTGACAGGAACCATACCAGGTATGTTTTTTGTGCCATCGATGCTGACGCCATCATACTCCTTAACCTCTCCTCCCACGGTCAGTGCGCAATTGCCCCCCTGATCAATGGCTATATCCACAATAGCTGAACCGGGGCTCATGGACTTTACCATTTCCTCTGTAACCAAAATCGGTGCCAACTTCCCGGGAATAAGGGCAGTCAGAATAATGATATCTGCTTTGCTCACTGTCTCACAGAGTGCCTCTCGCTCTTTCTGCAACCACTCATCTGGAAGGCTTTTGGCATAACCGCCCTCCCCTACAGCTATCTCAGCAGGCACACCGGTTTCCACTATTTTGGCTCCTAAACTTTTTGCCTGTTCGGCGGCATCGGGCCGAATATCAGCTGTATGAACCGCAGCACCCAATCTTTTTGCTGTAGCAATGGCCTGCAGCCCGGCAACACCGGCTCCGACAACTAAAACTGCTGCTGGTTTAATCATCCCTACAGCAGTACCGATCATCGGTATGAATTTCCCTAAACGATCCGCAGCCATCAATACCCCCTTATATCCGGCAACAGTGCTCATCGAGGTCAGGGCATCCATAGACTGCGCTCTGGAGATCCTGGGAATCCCGTCTAAAGTCAAACTGATAACCCCTTTTGCTGCTAAGTCTTTAACCATCCGGTGGTTAGACGGAGCAGCGGGATGGATAAAGGTAACCAGTGTCTGCCCTTTGTGCATCATTTCCACTTCGTGTTTATTCTTTTCAGGGTTAAACAGGGGTTCTTTGACCTTCAGGATAAGATCGGCGTTTGCATATACCTCTTCAGCATCAGAGATCAGTTCAGCCCCTGCACCTTCATAATCCTGATCACTGAAATAAGCGCCCAGGCCGGCACCTTTTTCCACCAGTACCCTGGCCCCGCTGTTTACCAATTTCTTCACTGTATCAGGAATAGCAGAGACCCTGCGCTCCCCGCACATGATTTCCTTCGGTACCCCAAATGTCAGACCCTTGAACTGCATTGGACATCCATCTCCTTTTATAATTGTATAAGTACCAGTTATCCCACATCAGCTCTTCAGCCCATCGATCAACTGCTCCAGGGTTTCGGCGGCATTTCCCAGCAGCAGATGCACACTTGACTGATTATATAAAGGGTTTTCCACACCGGAATATCCGGGCTTGGTATCTATATTGCAGACAACAACCTGTCTGGCTTCATCAACCCTGAGAATGGGCATCCCGTAAATTGGGGTCCCTTCCGCTGTAATAGCAGCAGGGTTGACGACATCACAGGCCCCGATCACAACAGCAACATCGGTGTCTTTAAACTCAGGATTGACATCATCCATTTCCTGCAGCTGGTCATAGGGGATATCTACTTCAGCCAAGAGCACATTCATATGTCCGGGCATCCTGCCGGCTACAGGGTGTATAGCAAACTGGACACTTTTTCCCTGAGCCTCAAGAACATCCAATAAATTTCTTACCTGCCATTGTGCCTGCGCTAAAGCCATGCCATAACCCGGGACAATAATTACCTTTTTCGCTTGTTTTAAAATATCCACTGCACTCTGCGATCGCTGTTCCTCACACAAACTTTCCGCTTGCATATGCTTCCCAAGTTGTTTTTCCTCCTGAGGACTCTCTGCACATAACTCATCATCGCAATTTATTATTAAGACCGCGCTGCCATTTAATACCTCCAGCAGGGGGCGATTCATATTCCTGCACATGATCCCTGTAAGTATAATACCGGATGCCCCTACGATCGCCCCGATAGAAACAAGCAGGGGATCAGCGATGGTCAACCCACAGATCGAACCGGCCAAACCAGAACAGGAGTTGAGCAGAGAGATGGTGATCGGCATGTCTGCACCCCCTACCCTGATGGCAAAAAATACTCCAAAAGCCAGGGAAATCAAGGTTACAGCTACAGCATTATAAGCAGCCAGAGACGGGGAGTATATAATAGTACCAACGGCCACTAAACAGGCTAAAACAGCAAGTGCTGCAGCATTAAGTAGAGAATGACCCTTCAGGATAACCGGCTGCTGAGAGATGCGCCGGTCAAGTTTGGCAGCAGCTATTAAACTGCCGCTCAAGGTAACCCCTCCCACTACCAGTGCCAGCTGGCCTGTAAAGCGGCTGAATAATCCCATTTGTGTAAACGTTTCAAAGATAACAACAAGCGCAACTAATGCAGAGGCCCCTCCTCCCAGCCCGTTGAGCAGTGCCACCATTTGAGGCATTTGAATCATGGTCACCCTTACAGCTAAGAAATAACCGATAATACCACCCAATAAAATGGCCGCCCATAACAGTGTCTGATCGAGGATCCCGTTATAGAAAAGAACCAGTAAAATCGCGCTGAACATACCCAAAGCACCCAGTTGATTGCCGCGAGGGGCAGTTTGGGGAGAACTCATCAGCTTAATTCCGTAAAGAATTAAAACAGCTAGAACAAGACAAAGAATTTGATATACACTGGTTTGCATTCTGTCTCACCTGTTATTCCATATTTCCACTTCCGGGACGTCAATTCTGGAGATCAGTCCCATAGATGTCCCACAGAGATGTTAGCACACATCTTGACAGGCTCAGCACCTATCAGATTAAATTAATCGCAGGGTTACAAATACTTCTATTGAGCAGTTGTGGGTAACCCAGGTTACCCACAACTGCGCTTTTTTATTCTTTTTTCCATACAAAACCACAAGTCAGAGTCAGCAAACGCTTTTATTTGGTTTCTTCGGCTGCTACACGTGCTAACCTATAAGGCACATAACGCTCAACCTCTTTTTGGCCAAAGAGCGGCTTTTCAACATAATTGAAGAGAATTAAGTACAGGATAAAGGAAACAATAGTTGCACTAATAAAGGGCACAGGAAGTATTTCAAAGAAGCAAAGGACACCTACGAGAAGCCAGGATACCACTCCTGCGAGTCCATTAGCCTGCACATATCTGTCCTTGGATATAACATAGTAATGAGCGATCAGAACTCCGACAAAACTCATATTAAATGAACCATGGAAACCCGCTATCCATTCAAAGAATCCGAGTTGCCCAATACCTGTCATCGCTCCCATGATTCCCAAGCTCCCACTAACAAGGTTACTCTGGAACGCCTCACCTTTTTAATTTGGTACAAAGCAGTTGACAGGGCTAAACCCGCGGAGTAGGCATTGTTGTCGTTGGTGGTCCAACCGGCACCGAAGATAGCAAGAAAACCCAGCGCACCGATTCCCAGTGCTGGGAAGAGTGCTTCGAGAGGCTGCTGTACTGTAGCGCCCAGCAGCACACCACAGATAGGTGGAATCGAACCGAAAACAAAAGCAATGGGGATAACGGTAAATGTCTCTTTCTTGGTCTTCAAGAACCTGCTGACATCAGCCATCAGCATGACAAATCCGCCCCAGGCTCCGGCATTCAAGAAAACCGCCCTGGAAAATGTCATCTGGTGGTTTTCAATAGCGAGTGCTGCCCCAAACCCACCGAATTGATTCACTGCAATGATGGTAGCGATCACAGTAACGACGAAAAAGAAGGGCATTGTAACCCAGCTGACTTTCGTCATTAATTTGATACCTATGATCCCCGAGGTCATCATCACTGCACAGATCAGCCCTGAGACGACAAGCCTGTACGGTGTAAGGTTGGCAAACAATTCACATGCAGCCCTGCCGATGGCATCTGCCTGCAGCCCGATGGAGCCAAAGCTGAGCACTGTAAACATCATCAAGGTAAGCAGCATCATGCCAATCCAGCCCAGGGGGCCTTGTGCTAAAACATAGCTTGCCAGTCCTGTTCTTCTGCCGATTTCCCCTACGAAACCGGCGATAATCCCGGCAATGCCATAGCCTACAATACAGGATAGTATCGCCAATTTAACAGATAACTGCATTCCGATGCTGTAGCCGATCGCTACTGAATAAAGAGAGACCCACATGCCGATAAAGGTCATCATCATCGATGGCCAGGGTATTTTTTCCTTCTCTGAAATGGGAGTATAAACGTCTTCCTCGTCTCGCAGTTCTTCTTCTTCCCGATTTGTTTCATCAGTCATACTGCATACCCCTCCTTGTCTCTGGTTAAATACGATAAGGATATAAATTCACGTATCCAGCTAAGCCTGCTTTACTGCGTCTGCCTCCTCTCCATTCATATTTTAAACACCAGCACCTGCGGCAACTATACGGCATTAACTTGCAAAAGTTTTGCTAAATGATTTAGAAAAATAGATGCCTCAATCCTCTGTTTTGCAAACTGAAAAACAACCTGCTTTATTGGGCTGGTGCACAATTAGGCTAAAGACAAAGCGATAAAAGTTTTCGTATCTTCTACCAGGTTGTCGATTATGGCGTATTCATTAGGCTGGTGTGCCAGTTCATCAAGGGTTGACCAGACCACTGCAGGAATTCCCATCTCTCTTAAGATGGCGGCACAGGTCCCCCCACCGATTCCCCCTATTTTGGGTGATAACCCTCGCTGCTTTAAGGAATCACTCAAATTTTTAACCACCGCAGACTCAGGTGAGGTGGGAAGAGGTGCATCAACCCGCTGTGGAAAATCATAGTTGATCTCCACTTGGTGCTCATACTCATATTTCGTCACCAATTGATCGATATCGCTCACTACTGCATCAAGTTTCCATGAAGGCAATATCCGGAAATCAACAGTAAAAACATCCTTTCCCGGTACCACATTGGGGCTGCTGACATTGGCGAATTTTTGAGTCAATTCAAAGGTGGAGAAGGGAGGATCAAAAAGATCGTCCCGGTCCCTGTATTTCCGGCGCATTGTTTCAATAAGCTCCACTGCAAAGAGTGAGCCTACCCATCCTGCATTGATACCGCAGTGAGGCCGCGAAGCGTGTGTCTCTTTACCGACTACAGTAAATCTGCACCACAGAATGGACTTTTCGGCCACCTCGATAAAGCTTCCATCAGCACACCCGGCATCAGGTACCAGTGCCTCATCTTCAGGTTTAAATAAACCCTCTTCTGCCAGAAACTTGAGGCCATAGGTACTTCCTGCCTCTTCATCACTGACAAAAAGCAAGCCCAGATCCTTCTTCGGCTGCAGCCCCAACCGTTTTAACGTTATCAGGCTGTAGACCATACAGGCGATCGCCTGCCCGTTATCCTCCACACCGCGGCCGTAGATCCGGCCGTCCCGGACAACCGGTGAAAAGGGGTCCGTCTCCCATGTATTCATATCCCCTGCGGCAACTGTATCCATGTGCGCCGCAATCCAGAGTGTTCCTTGCTCACCGCTGCCGCGCAAACGGCTCACCAGGTTAAGGCGCTTGCCCTCCGGTACAGATTGATCATCCACTTCCATGATCTGAACCGGCAAATCATGCTCTTCCAAAAAATTGGCCAGCCATGTGGCCCTCCGGTACTCTCCTTCCCCGCCGAAAGATGGATTAACAGCAGGAATAGAGCATAGATCAACGAGGAATTTTACCATCTCAGGCCTTAGGGATTCCACAACCCCAGCGATATCTTCTCTAATGTTCACAACACCCACTCCGTTTTCTAGGATAGTTTTCAATTGGTCCTGGGATAGAATGCAGTACAAATTCTCAGCTGTAAAGTGGAAATCTATTACAGAGATCCCTTACCTGCTGCTGTATCTGGCCTTTCTCTTTGGTACCGGTTAAGGTGGAATCTATGATCTCCGCTATCTCCCGCATAGCTTCTTGATTGAACCCGCGGCTGGTGACAGCGGGTGTGCCAAGGCGAATACCACTTGTTACCATAGGGCTCTCCGCATCGAAAGGAATGGCGTTCTTATTTACTGTGATACCGATTTCATCTAACAGGGAGTTCGCCTCTTTGCCTGTGACTTTTTTATTACGCAGGTCTACAAGCAGCAGATGATTGTCTGTGCCGTTGGTGCATAGATTGAAGCCGTGCTCTATCAAACCCTGAGCCAGTGCTTTGGCATTGGCCACTACATTCTTTTGATACTCGATAAAATCCGGCTCAAGGGCCTCTTTCAATGCCACCGCTTTTGCTGCAATAACATGCATCAAAGGGCCTCCCTGAATACCTGGAAAGATCGCATTGTCAACAGCCCTGGCGTATTTTTGACGGCACAGGATCATCCCGCCACGGGGTCCTCGCAGGGTCTTATGTGTGGTAGTTGTCACAAAATCAGCATGGGGTACAGGTGACGGATGCAGTCCGGCAGCAACCAAACCGGCGATGTGTGCCATATCTACCATCAACAAAGCTCCTACTTGATCAGCAATTTCTCTAAATGCCTCAAAATCAATAATCCTGGGATAAGCACTGGCACCGGCTACGATCATTTTTGGCATGTGTTTAAGAGCCAGATCCCGAACTTCTTCATAATCGATGGTCCCAGTTTCCCGGCTAACACCGTAATGAACAAAGTTGTAGTATTTCCCTGATTGATTCACAGAACTCCCATGGGTCAAGTGACCGCCATGGGAAAGATCCATTCCCAACACCAGATCTCCTGAATTAAGAGTGGCAAAATAAACTGCTTGATTGGCCTGTGAACCGGAATGGGGTTGGACATTGACATGCTCCGCCCCAAAAAGCTTTTGTGCTCTCCGGCGCGCCAGATCCTCCACCTCATCAACAAATTCACAGCCGCCGTAATAGCGGTCGCCAGGGTATCCTTCAGCATACTTATTGGTTAATACTGTTCCCAGAGCACCTAAAACAGCTTTGCTCACAAAATTCTCAGAGGCAATCAGTTCAATTTTTGTTCTCTGCCTATTTAACTCCCTATTAATGCTGACTGTAATATCTTCATCAAATTTGGCCAACTCATCAAAGCAATTCAGCAATGTATACTGCACCTTCCTTTATCACTGTCTCTGTTATTTACATACAGCACTACGTGGGCCGGGCTTGACCACCGTCACCATATTATCTAGAAGGCAAAATTTCTAAAAAGAGCCCAGGAAACACCCTTTCGAATGTCAGCTCAAAAGCCGTGAAGAAGAGAACGATTGCTAAACTCTACCCTGTTATATTAATAATTGCAGTATTTACTGACTGATCGGTGCAAAAAACATGGTGCATTTGCCTCAAACATTTTCATAACCGGTAACGCAAAATAATCGAATAATCTTGGATAGGTGCCATCCTGGGACTCTTTTTATCAATTGATTAAACTAAGCTTCACCCTCTATGCCTTTTTCTTGAATATGCTGCGCGACAGCTGCCAGGGTTTGATCGATGGCTTTGACAAATCCCTCTGCATCGTACATTGCATCATTTTTGTAGCTGTCAATTTGCTCTTTCAGCTCCTGCCAAAAGGGGTCAACACTTCCTTCATCAAGAGCATCTATCAACCTGGAATAAGTATCCAGCAGCCGCAAGGGGCCATAGATGGGGGGCTCATCAACACAACCCCGCGCACTTGTCAGGATGAAGCAGAACAATTCATAGAATTTTGTTTTATCAATCACAGCTATCACCTTTTTCTCTCACGGGACGACCAGACACGGGGACGGTTCTCGCGTCTCACTCGCGTCTCAGGCGGGACGCGGGGACGGTTCTCTCGTCTCACAGCGGGACGCGGGAACGGTTCTCGCGTCTCACACCGCAGCTATATGAGAATTAAATGTCATTAGAACCCGCGTCCGAATCTTGGCTACAACTTCCGACCTCCGACCCCTACTCTCCGGCCTTCGGCATCTCACGACCTCTACTCCCCGACCTCCAACCTCCGACTTCCAACTTCCAGCCGCTACTCTCCGACCTCTACTCTCCGACCTCCGACCTCCGGCCTCCGACCTCTATTCCCCGTAGGCCTCCCAACTGGTAATTGCCTCTATCTCCTTGCGCCGCGGAGGCTTTGGCGTCCGTGCCGCATACCCTATAGATACCAGCAGTTGGGGCACAATGGTTTCCGGCAGCTTCAAAATTGTCTGTACCGCCTCCGGATTAAAGGAGCGTATGACACAACTTCCCAGACCAAGCTCGGTAGCTGCTAACAGGATGTTTTGTGCCGCCATAGCCGCATCAAGGACAGCCAGTGTTTCACATCCCAATTTTCCGCCTTTTCTTGCTGCCAAATCCAGGTCGGCACAAACAGCTATTACAGCAGGCACTTCAGCTGACATCCCCGGGGTAAAGGCCTTAACTTTTTTGATCTGCTCCGGAGTTCTGACAATAGTGTAGTGCAGAGGCTGAATATTGCTTCCACTTGGCGCCCATCTCCCAGCGTCAACCAGTTTACAAAGAAGTTCATCAGAAACCTCTTGTTTTTCATAACGGCGTACACTTCTGCGCTTTACAATACAGTCAAATACTTCCATGGCGAGCCCCTTTTAGCGAATTTCCTTATCTGGTGGAGTCAAATAGGCAGCCTTGCTGTGTGCCAGGCCCATCGCAGCTAAAGCCTCTGCCAATTTTATAGATGCAGCTGCGGGGTCAACAACCGGAACACCCAACTCCTGCTGTAATTTCCTGGCCAGCGGCGACATTCCGGTACAACCCAGTACTATGACTTCAGCTCCATCATCAGCAATGGCCTTTTTAGCCTCCACCAAAATGGCTTGTGCCGCTTTTTCCTCATCCACCAAATCAAGAACCGGCACATTAGCGAAGCGCACTGAAGCCACCCTGCTGGTGAACCCGTACTTTTGCAAATTCTCTCTGATCACCTTGGCAGTGCTCTCCAGCACAGTGACAACGGAAAATTTTGTGCCCAGTGCCATAGCCACAAGAAAGCTTGACTCGCCGCCGCTCGTCACCGGGATGCTGACCTGCTCTCGCACAGCCCTCAAACTGGGATCCATGGCACAATCCACAGTTACCGCATCATAACCCTCTTCTTCTGTTTTCCTGGCCACCTCTAAAATGTAGGGAGCAGCCAGAGCTTCATCCCATGCGTACTCAATTGAAACCGGACCATGGGGCAAACAGACAACATCCACTTCAGTCCCAGTAAAAGCAGCCTTCTTCCTCTCAGCAACCTGTGTAGCCGTAAATTCACTTGACGAATTAGGGATCACTACTCTAATCTTCATTCCATCTGCCTCCTTCCATTGACAGTACAACTGCTGTTTTTATTATGCTTTGTTCGCAGATAAGAAAACCACTAGATTTCAGGAAAGCAGTATTTTTGGGGAGGCATGATCATGCCTCCCCAGATATCCATACAAACTATTTCAATTGTTCTTCAATAGGTACATACTCGTAGTCATACCCAAAAGCTTTCGGGCCAAGAATTCCGATCCCTTTTTCGTTGCGGAAAACTGGCCGTGCCTTCAAGCCGATAACTGCCACATTATCGCCCTCTTGGAGTACCGGGTTAGCATAAGGCTCTCCTGTCACTGCATCCACAACTGTGATGATGTCAGGGCTGGTGATAAACACTTCTCCATTCTTCCAGCTGATGTGGTTTTCATTCTTGAACCAGATCTTGATGGTGTTATTCGCATAATCACCTTCACCGGTAACTTCATGGGTTCCCCAGTAATAACCGAGCTTGTCTTCCCATTCCTTCTTGCTGACTGTTCCTTTAATAAGTACCCAGCCGCCCAGAGATGATACCAGCTCAGCAACCGGGTCCTTGCCTGCTTCGCGGGCCTCTCTGATCAACTTACCAACATTGTAGCACTCGGTCAGAGTTCCCGGAATAATGACTTCCTTTGTGTCCTTACCTGTCATCAGAAAACCGGCGTCCCCGGAGAGGCCATAAGCACCGGCGCTGATCAATTTCCCGATTCTCTCTGACATGGCGTAGTTGATGGCCTCTTTTATAATGCAGACATTACCCCACTCATCTACACTGGAAATCGGCCACAGTTTCTTTCCAAAAAGGTACGGGGTAGTCTGTGGGATCTCCGGGATAGCACGGCCGGTGTAATCTCCGTCGATAGGCTTGATTCCATTTGCCAGTCCTGCAGCAACCCCACCAGGAGTATTGGCTCCGCCGAGTTCAATGGGTACCAGGTATTCGATTTTTTTCCCGGTATACTCTGCAAGTTCGACAAGAGCCTTGCCCAGACGCTCCTTCTCTTTATTAACCGGATTGGTAAGGCCAAACCCTTCCATTTCTTTCAAGACTTCCGGGGTATGAGGAGCAATAGAACCCATCAAAAACGGGCAAGCGGTTACAGCATCATCAGGCACTTCATTAACATCGATCCACCCGATCTCTGTTCCTTTTTCCATTTCGCTGACCAGGGATTCAATACCGTTCTTCGGTAGCCCGCCGCCACCTGTACCGTAAAAAGCACATCCTCGAACAAAATCCTCAATATCCTGTCTCGTCTTCAGTGTTACGGTTGGCATCTTTGATTTCTCCTCCTTGAATATGTTAGTATTTAACTGCACACCTACTACAACTCATCCCCGACTAATAGAGTATGTTCGCAGCTCCGGACAGCCTCACCTCATTCCACACGTGGTTGATTTAAGGAGATGTCACTGGCTTTTTACTATCCAGGCAATATATTTGTTTTTCAAAGGGTATCTTCCTTTGTAAAAATTAATGAAAGAAACAACAGCGTATTGGGCACTTGCACACCTGCTTTATACTGTCAAGCTTTTAAGAAAGAGGAATATATCATATTTTTGCGAAGATCTAAATAAAGGTTCCAACCCATTGATAAGGATCACAATTCGACAGTTTTCTAAATGACAAATTATCAATAAAACTGCCGGTGGTATACAAATATCAGTATCCATTTGGAGGGATTGCAGTGGGGATAACTGTCAGAGATGCCTTGAAACTTGGAGGGTTAAAGAAGGGAAGGGTTATTGGCGGTTTTGAAGGGTTGGACAACACAGTCAGATATGTGAGTGTGCTCGAAATAACCGATGACCAGGTAGCTGACCCCGCACTCTGGTACAGGGGCGATGAACTGATGATCTCAGCGCTTTACTCTGTTCGGGACGATGTCAGCGCACAGGTTAAACAGCTGGAGCGAATAGCAGCCTGCGGTTGTGCAGGATTAGTCTTGTGTCATGAAGGAATTTACCTAAAAGAGATCTCACCGGAACTGATCAATGCAGCTGATCGCCTGAAAATACCTTTGATCGTGGTTCCAAAGGAAATTGGATATATCGATATTATTAATCCTGTTTTAGAAGAAGTGATCAGCATACAAAAAGAAGAACTCGAATACGCCCTAAATGTCCAAAATAAAATGACCGACCTGATCTTAGAAGGGACGGGACTGAAAAAGGTAGCCAGTGAAATCAGCAAAATACTGCAGTGCCCCTTTTTAATAGTAGATTCAGAACACCGCATTTTGACAAAGGGCTATCACAACCAGAAAGGCTCCTCTTTGCTCAATGAAGTCATCAACAATAAGCAGCTCTGCGAAGAACTGCTGGAAAGTGACAAGGAAAATCCTGTCCAAATCAATAATTGTCAGTGCTTTAATATCCCTGTGCGTTCCGGGAAAAATGTATTTGGCAAACTGCTCCTCTTTAGGGGCAGGCCATTTGAAAAACTTGAGCTTGTCGCCATTGATGAGATTTCCAAAGCGGTAATGTTGATTTTAACCCAGAAGATTGCCAAAAAAGAAGAAATGCTGAGGGCACAGCGAGAGTTTTTGGATGAACTTCTTTCAGGCAGCATTCAGGATGAAGAAATGGCCCTCTCCAGGGCGGAGTACTTTAAAATAAAGGTTCCCCACAAAATAATGGCCATGGTAATTGAAACCACAGAACCCCATCAGCAAAATACCAAGAGCAAACGCAGTGAAGGTTACCTAAAAAGCAAGCAGAATGAGATCATTAAAACCATAGACTCAATAATGAAGTATAAAATAAATTATCTGGCAACTACCAGAGGAAACTTAGTAATAGTTTTGATGGAGGCCGGTGAAGACACGGAAGCCCTGGCAGTTCATCAGGCAAAAGAGATCGGTGAAAAGCTTGCCAAAGAAATCACAGCTAAGATAGATAACCTTGACGTGTTTATAGCTATTGGGGAGCAGTATGACAAACTCACCAAAATACACAAGAGCTTAGGCGAAGCTTTGAAAACAATCCAGCTTGGAAAAATACTGTTTAATTCTGTTAAATGTGTTCATGTAACTGATTTGGGTGTTTACTATTATCTACCTGAGCTTTTGTCCAACGAAAACATCAGCGGTTATATCACCAGCACCACCAGCGCACTCAAAGAATATGACGCTGTCAAAAACATGAACTTAATGGATACATTTAAGCTGCTTCTGTTTGAAGAAGATGTAGGTAAAGTCGCAGACAGCCTGTTCATCCACCGCAATACACTTCTCTACCGTAAAGAGAAAATCAAAAAAATCCTTGGAGTTGATCCCTTTATACAACCAAACAAATTAAACTACCAGCTGACCATCATCCTGGCCCAACTCAAAGAAGCAAAAGATGGGTGAGACGCGGGAGACGCGGGGACGGTTCTCGCGTCTCACCTCTCGGGGAGTGAGACGCGGAGACGCGGGGACGGTTCTCGCATCTCATCTCGTTTGAGACGCAGGGATTGTCATGCTTTCAGAATCACAGGAGGACAGTTCTGAAGTTACAGCAGGCGAAATGCGAAAAAACAAGAAACAGAGAGATTACGGGAACAGCTCTAGTGATCTCATATAATGGGGTCACGGATGAAAGCGCTCTACTGGGCGCTGATGGCTGCTTGCCTCGTGATCTCATATAATGATGTCACGGAAACAAAAGTAACTTACTCACGCCTGACCCCCTGTACCATATATACGAGTGCCGGCATTTCCCTGGATGGTCACTCCGATCGGCTCCGGCAAGGGATGATTACTTGATTGCTTCCTTCCATCCGGAATCCGGCAAAAGGCCTAGTTGCTATAAATACGTGTGCCGGCGTTTCCCACTACTGCCTCTTCGATCAGCTCAGGCATAGTGATGATCACTTCTTTGCCTCCCGCTTCCAGGAAGGAGACCGCTGCCTCGATCTTTGGCCCCATGCTGCCGGCTGCGAAGTGCCCCTGCTTCAGATAGTGCCGCGCCTCCTCCAAGGAAATGGAGTCAAGCTCAATCTGGTCAGGCTGCCGGAAGTTCAAGCATACCTTGCTGACAGCGGTAGGAATGACCAGTATGTCTGCGCCCAGGAAGCCGGCGAGCAGGCTGGCAGCACGGTCTTTATCGATCACTGCCGCGGAGCCTACCAGGGGCTTGCCTGCCTTATCGGTGACGGGTATTCCCCCATCATCTACCGTGCTGTACAATCCGCCCCTCTTTCTCCGCTGACAGGTACTCCCCCTACCATCTGCCAGGGCTGCGCAGGCTGAGCCTCTCCCTCCGGTAACAGGTATTTCTCCGCCACCTGCTGTGGCTGTGCAGTCCGAGCCTCCTTCTTCGGTGCCTGGTATCCCCCTACCATCTGCCAGGGCTGCGCAGGCTGAGCCTCTCCCTCCGGTAACCGGTATCCCCCCGCCACCACAGGCAATGACAGTGAACCCTTGTGCTACCAAAGCACGAATTGCCCTGCATTCCACGATCTCTACCGGCTGTGGTGAAGCTACCACCCGCCTGTATCCCCTGCCTGAATCCTCAACCATATCCCATCCCTTTTCATGCATCAAATTCTGCCCTTCTTCTTGATCATAAAAAGGCCCAACCGGCTTGCTTGGCTTGGAATAAGCATCATCATCTGCGTTAACCCTTACCTGGGTAACCACAGTGACAACATCTTTATCAATGCCCTGGCTGCGGTATTCGTTGAGCAGGGCCTGCTGGATCATGTAACCGATAGAACCCTGGGTTTCCGCCACACATACATCCAGGGGCTGTAGGGGTAGCTGCTCTCTGGCAGCCTCTGACCTTAATAAATTAAAACCGACCTGGGGTCCATTACCGTGGGTGATTACCACGTCAAACCCCTTCTTAACAAGACTCACAATATGCTTGCAGGTGGACTGGACAACCTCCAGCTGATCTTCGGCACTGATTTTATCCTTATCCTTGATCAGAGAGTTGCCTCCCAATGCGATAACCATTAGTTTTTTCATTGCGTTCTCTTCTTTCTTTATAGAGCTTATTTTACGTCTGATGCCTGGCACCTTTTTGTAGAACTTGTCTATACAACTTGCATCTCCCGGTGCCTGTCACCTTTTTGTAGGACTTGTCTATACAACATGTTCCCCGGGGTGCCTGGCACCATTTTCATTTTCATTCATCCTTCTTATTCTACCAGTTAATGGCTTATAACACAATACGGGTTGCAGCCCTGGGCTGACACATGAATCTCAAACATGGGACTGCACAAGGTGTTTTGCAATTGCGCCAAAATTTTATCGCGCACTTTACCTGCCCCGGTTCTCAGCAGAGCAGGTATGCGGTGATTTTTGATGCGTCAGCTCTGGTTGCAGGCGTACAAACATGACAGGCGCGCGGGAACGATTCCGGTGACCCGTACTTGGTACCATCCAAGGTGACCTCCCGGTGCCTGTCACCATTTTGACAAACTTGTCTATACAACTGTGTCTCCCGGGTGACTGTCACCGTTTTGAGGGACTTGTCTATACAACTTGCGTCTTTCGGTGACTGTCACCGTTTCGGTCTTCGGTGACTGTCACCATTTCGTAGTCACCATTTCGTACATCTCAGAAATGCACCAGGAACCGTCCCCCGCGCATTTCTGTCTCTGAACCGCCCCACGTCCCCAGTGCATCTTAGGCCTGGGTAGCTGAAGCAGTATGTGTGTCTGAAGCGCCGCCGGCAAACTGGCTGTAATAAAGGTCCGCATAGAAACCGCCCTCTTCCAACAGCTCTGTATGGGTTCCTTTTTCGATCACCCTGCCATTGTGCATAACCAGGATCATATCGGCCTCACGAATCGTGGACAGCCTGTGGGCAATAACGAAGCTGGTTCTTCCTTGCATGAGCCTCGTCATCGCCTTTTGGATAAGCAGTTCGGTCCTCGTATCAACACTGCTTGTGGCTTCATCGAGGATCAGGATCGCCGGGTCCGCTAAAATAGCCCGTGCAATAGTCAGCAGCTGTTTTTGTCCCTGTGAAATATTAGAGGCATCTTCTTTGAGTGTTGTGTCGTAGCCGCCGGGAAGGGTTCTGATAAAGTGGTCAGCATGAGCCGCTTTTGCCGCCCGCATGATTTCATCATCTGTAGCACCCGCGTTGCCATAAGCTATGTTCTCTTTGATCGTTCCATTAAACAGCCATGTATCCTGTAAAACCATGCCGAAAATGCTACGCAGTTCCCCCCGCTTGATCTCCTTGATATCCATACCATCGATCATGATTTTCCCGGCATCTATTTCATAGAAGCGCATCAAAAGATTAACCAATGTGGTTTTGCCCGCACCGGTGGGTCCCACGATAGCGATTGTCTGCCCTTTTTCGACATCAATATTCATATTATCGATAACAGTGACATCCTCGGTGTAACCGAATTTAACATTTTGTAACTGCACATCACCCCTGGGAAACTCGATCGCTTTAGCCTCAGGGCTATCGGGCTCTTCTTCAGGCTCATCGAGAATCTCAAAAACACGCTCTGCTGAGGCAACAATCGCCTGGAATATATTTGCTATACTGGCGGTTTGGGAAATCGGCCGTGTAAACTGCTTTGAGTATTGAATAAAGGCCTGCATATCACCGATGGTTATCACCCTCTTCATGACATATATACCGCCGATCACACAGACAACCATATACCCCATATTGTTGATCAGGTTCATCAGCGGCATGATAACACCGGACATGAATTGGGCTTTCCATCCGGAATCATAGAGGTCTTCGTTGAGCTGATTAAATTTACTGATAGAATTCTCTTCCATTCCAAATGCCTTAACTATCTGGTGGCCTGTATACATCTCCTCAACATGTCCATTGAGCTCACCCAGGACCCTCTGCTGTTGAACAAAGTATTTTTGTGAACGGGATGTGACATATTTTGTCACAATAAAGGAGAGGGGGATGACCACAAAACAAACCATCAGGGTCATCACTGGGCTTATGGTCAACATCATTACGATAATACCAACCAACATTACTATAGCAGTTATCACCTGAGAAAAACTCTCCCCCAGTGAACTGCTGATGATATCAACATCATTTGTAACACGGCTCAATATTTCGCCATGTGTATGAGAATCAAAGAATTTAAGAGGGAGCTTAGAAAGCTTGTCATTGATTTCGCTGCGCATTTGGAAAACCGTGTTTTGTGCTACATCAACCATGATATATTGTTGTAAATAGTTGAATACTGCGCTGATCAGATAGAGTGCCACCAGGACAAATAGAATATTGGCAATATAGCTGAAATCTATCCCTGTACCGGGGATACCCTTATGCTTCGCCAGCACACCTTCGAAAAGCTCAGTTGTGACTTTGCCCATGATTTTTGGGCTCATAATACTGAAAGCAGTGCTGAGTACCGATAACACAATCACAGTATAAAGCTTAAATCGATGAGGTTTAAGAAACATAAGCAGGCGTTTTAATGTGCCCTTAAAGTCCTTTGCCTTTTCCACAGGGGCTCTTCTAAAGTGGCCATGGCCACCACCAGACCTCAGCGCTTGAAGCTGTCTTCTATCTTTTTTTTCTGCACTCATGCTAACTCCTCCAGTGCAAGCTGTGAGGACATAATCTCCCGGTATACACTACAGGTGTCTAAAAGTTCCTTGTGTCTCCCTGCTCCCACAACCCTGCCATCATCCAAAACAATAATCTGGTCGGCCCCCATTACCGTGCTCACCCTTTGGGCGACAATGATCACAGTGGAATCAGCCGTTTCTTTCCTCAGAGCGGAGCGCAGCGAGGCATCGGTTTGATAATCAAGGGCTGAGAAACAGTCATCGAAAACATAGATTAAAGGCTGCCGCACCAGTGCGCGGGCAATGGCAAGGCGCTGCTTTTGGCCACCCGACAAATCGGTGCCGCCCTGTGCTATAACTGAATCCAGACCATCAGGCATGCTGAAGACAAATTCCGCGGCTTGGGCGGATTTTATGGCACGGTGCACCTCTTCATCTGAGGCGTCTTCTTTACCGTACCGGATGTTTTCAGCAATGCTGCCGCTAAACAAAACAGCCCTTTGGGAAACGTAACCAATCTTAGACCTCAGCTCTTCCTGCGGCATTTCCCGGATATCCACGTTGTCAATGGAAATACTGCCACTGTCAACATCGAAAAAGCGCGGAATTAGGTTGATCAAGGTGGATTTCCCTGAACCGATGCCGCCGATGATGGCTGTTGTCTCACCAGGCCTGGCGCAGAACGAAATACCACTGAGGGCAGGTTTTTCCGCCCCGGGGTAGCTGAAAGTAACCTCTTTAAACTCCACATATCCCTTGTCTTTTGCGTTGGCGGCCCTACAAATTTGCTCTTCACCAAATGGGCATGGTCTTTTTCGGCTGCTTCCCGGATCATTGATAGCTTTATTAACTAGCTCTGCATCTTTGATCTCTGGAGATTGCTGGGGTTTACGGGCAGTCGACCCTGTTCTATTAACTTGCTCTACATCTTTCATCTGGCAGGAGGTATCCAGTACCTCATTAATTCTTCCCGCGGAAACCGCAGCCCGGGGTATCATAACAAAGAGCATAGACAACGCAATCAAGGATTGCATAATCAGCATCACATATTGGATAAAGGCCATCAGATCGCCGACCTGCATATACCCGTTGTCAATACGCAGACTACCGAACCAGATAATGATGATTACTGTAAAGTTAAACACCATCATCGTAGCAGGCGTTAAGGTGGCCATCAGCTTGTTGGCCTTAATAGCGGTGTCAGTGAGGTCAAGGTTGGCTTCATTAAAACGCTCTTTTTCATAATCGACACGATTAAAAGCACGCACAACCCTGACTCCGGTGAGCACTTCACGCAGGACAAGAGTCATTTTGTCAATTTTTTCTTGCATCGCTCTAAACAAAGGCACGCTTTTGCGGCCAACCATATAGATCAGCGCAGCCAGGACAGGCATGGCAATAATAATAACCAGCGATAATTTTGCATCTTTTGATACCGCCATGATAATTCCACCGATAAACATCATCGGCGCTCTAAGCATAAAACGCAGCGTGTTTGTGACAACATCCTGCATCTGCCTAATATCATTTGTCGTCCTGGTGATCAGAGATGGGGTGCCAAACTTTTCAGATTCTCTTAATGAAAAACTTTCAACTTGCGAAAAAACCTTGCTGCGAAGATTTTTACCGAACCCAACCCCGGTTCTTGCAGATAAAAATCTAGACAGAACAGCACAGGCAGTACCGATGACAGTAATCACCAGCATGCGCCCTCCCATTGTCAAAATATAGGCCGTGTCACCATTTACAATGCCTATATCGACAATATCGGACATCAAATTCGGCAGGTACACCTCAGAAAATGCCTGGCAAAACACCAGAACAAATATAGCAGCCACAGACAGTGTATACGGTTTTAAATACTTTAATAACCTTAACAAATTATCCTCTCCCAACCTTGGTGAGACACGGGGACGGTTCTCGCGTCTCATTCGCGGCGTGGGGAGGTAACGCGCGGACGGTTCTCGTGTCACCTTCCTCGCGTCACCTCCTTGGTGGGTGACGCAAAGCAGTTCTCGCGTCACCTTCAGATACTTCTACCTTTATATCTACCATCAGCAAGACGCAATTAATGTAGTCCCGCGTATCTCATCCATTTACCTTCACCAAAGGGTAGTTTTTCCCTCCCATGTAAAGCACCCATTTAAAATAACGAAGGCCTGGCCAGTTAGTGGTTGGTGGTTAGTCGTTAGTTGTTACGTTAATCATTGGAGAGATTGTTCTGTTGACTAATAGAAGCAATAACTCTGATCCTTCCACTAAACTCCACTAAACTGAATAGAGGATTAAAGCAAGGCTTGCTCCGTTACCCGCCCCTTTATTGATCAATCGTTTTGAGGAGATTGTCTCGCATCTGCATCAAGAACTTGCGCAGCAGATCTCGCTCTTCTGCGGTAAAGTTGCCAAAGCACTCCTCATCTATTGTTTTTAAGGCCTTTTTTACCTCACGGGAAGTCTTTCTCCCCTTCTCAGTCAGATATACCCTGGATACACGCCGGTCATCATCGTCCGCACAGCGCTTGATCAGCTCTGATTTTTCCAATCTGTTTAACATAACAGTCATAGTGGCAGCCTTGATATGCAGCTTTTCCGCCAATTCCTTCTGGCTCTGGCCACCCTTTTTGGCCAGTGAAAAAAGCAGTGGATGCTGTCCGGGGTAGACACCTATCTTCTCCAGCAGCGTATAAGTACGATAATAATGAAACCGCACTACCTGACAGAACACCCTGTACAATGAATGGGACTCCTGACCGTTCATCATCATACACCTCGATTTAGTTAGACGGCTAATAAAATAATACTTACGGTGTGCTGAGTTGTCAAGGAAAATGGTTCGGAAAAAATATAAATAACGAGAAACAATCTGTAATAGTATTGTAATAGTCTATGATGGGGATGAAATATCTCCCTGTTATACTGGCTTTAGAAACCCGATGATGGGATTCACAAACGCGAAAGGGGGATTGAGATGTTTTTGAGCAGACGGATGACCTGGAAATTAGCAATGGGGACTCTGGTGCTGGCTTTGGTCTTTCTGTTTGCTGCCGCAGGGTGCGGCAAACAGGATCTCCAAAAGGAGCCGGTTAATAATCAGACTAAAGTAGAGGATATAGATACCAACAATTCAACCAGCAGTAGAGAACCAGCGAATAAAACAGAACCAACCAAACCCGTCGAAAATAAAGACAGTGAGACAAAACCTGTTTCAAAGCCGGATACCGGCACAGAACAAGCGGTAACCAAACTGAAGCTCACCCTTTATTTTAGTGACAATGACGCCTCCTATCTGGTTCCGGAAGTTCGCGAAGTAGAAGTGCGCGGCAAGAGAACTGCAGAAGCGGTAATCAACGAGCTGATTAAGGGGCCAAAGAACCCTAAACTATCACGAACAGTACCGCAGGAGACAAAACTAATCTCTGTCAAAGCAGCATCCGGTGTGGTTTATGTAAACCTCTCCAAGGAGTTTCAGACTAAGCACAGCGGTGGCTCAGCGGGAGAGATCATGACCCTCTACTCCATCACCAACTCCCTCACTGAACTTCCTGGAGTACAGAAGGTGCAGTTTCTCCTGGAAGGAAAGAAAGTAGATGCCATCCTGGGACATACCAACACCACAAACCCCCTGGCCCCCAACTGGAACACCGCCCCCCTGGCAGGACTTAAAGCGTGACAAAAGGACAGCCCCCGCATCACGTCCGTGTTACGTTGCATCAGAAATATGCCAGGAAGTAGAGTAGGCGGGGTCTCTCGCCTCCTGGTAGCGTTTAGGTCGGGACAGTCCATTATCTGCCCCTTTCGTCTGGCAGTGCCTTAATATCCCAGCCATGCGCTACTGGCCATGCAATTGTACCCCTACCCCTCATCGAACCGTACGTGCGCTATTAACGCATACGGCTCTCCGTAGTCATTATTCACGGAGCTCACGCAAAGATTCTACCCTTGACATCGTAAATATTCACATATATGCGGGGCGTAGGTAAAGGATACTTCTTCAGAAATAGCCTGAATTTCTCCCAATCGAAGCTTTTCCTCTGGCTGCGGCGGTTTAGCCATTTGAAGAACAGTTTCTCTACCTCATAGAGAAATTTAT
>NZ_CDRZ01000213.1 GCF_000946815.1 Syntrophaceticus schinkii
GTTTTCATGATAATCTCCTTATGAAAACACAGGAAATTACTGCAGAAAAACTGCTTGGTTTAATTGAAGAAAAGGATCGTAAGATCGCCGAATTGGAGCAGCAAGTACAGTGGTTGATGTCCCAGATCCGCCTGGCCAGACATAAGCAATTTGGCGCATCAAGTGAAAGAACTGATGCTGTTCAGTTGTCCATATTCAATGAGGCCGAATCAGGTTCCGACATGACTGTGCCGGAACCTGTTCTAACCGAGGTAAAGGCGCATTATCGCAAACGGACACGCCTTACAACCGATAAATTGCCGAAGGATTTACCTGTTGAGATAATTGAACATAAGCTGCCGGCCAAAGATTGCATCTGCCCGGAGTGCGGCAGTGAAATGCACACAATGGGTAAAGAAACCCGTGAAGAGCTGAAGATTATTCCCGCCAAGGCAGTAATTGTACGACACATTCAGCATATTTATGCCTGCAGGAATTGTGAAGCCGCCTCTGATCATGTTCCCATCATCAAGGCAGATATGCCAGAACCCGTCATCAAAGGCGGATTTGCTTCACCTGAAACAATTGCCCACATAGCAGTACAAAAATTTATGATGGCATCGCCGCTGTACCGTCAGGAACAGGAATGGAAGCAAAACGGGATCCTTTTATCCCGGCAAACTATGTCAAACTGGCTGATCAAAGCCTGTCATGACTGGCTTACACCCATATACGAGGAAATGAAGCGGAGGTTGTGTGAACATGAGGTGCTTCATGGGGATGAAACCACCCTGCAGGTGCTTAAAGAGCCAGGGAAGGCAGCACAGTCAAAGAGTTACATGTGGCTGTACCGCACCAGCGGGGAGGCAAAACACCAGCTTGTACTTTATGATTATCAACCCGACAGAAAACATATACACCCGGAAGCGTTTTTAAAGAATTTCAAAGGATACCTTCATGCGGACGGATATGAGGGTTATCACAGGCTTCCCGAAAAGATAATCGTTGTAGGTTGTCTTGCACACCTTAGGCGGAAGTTTTTCGATGCATTTAAAACCTTACCCAAAGAGAAACAAGCGGGATCCAATGCAGCAATAGGTGTGGCCTATTGTGATAAGCTATTCCAATTTTGAAAAACAGTTTGCCTTACTTTCCCTCCATGATCGCCATAAGGAACGCGGGCGGTTATCAAGGCCATTGTTTGATCAATTTTACAATTGGATTGAGGGTATTGCTGCCTTACCTAATACCCTTCTTGGGAAAGCGATACACTACGCAAAATCCCAGAGGAAGTATCTTGACAAGGTATCTTCTTGACGGGCGTCTTTGAGATTTCAAACAATCGTGCTGAGCGAAGATATTTAAGCCAATTTGTAATCGGCCTGCAATTATG
>NZ_CDRZ01000214.1 GCF_000946815.1 Syntrophaceticus schinkii
AAGGGAAGTTTTTTGATTATTTTAGCGGATTGAACGATAGTAGAATGGAAGGGAAGATATGGCATCGATTAACCGATATCTTATTCATCGTGACCTGCGGAATTATTTGCGGCTACGATGAGTTTGAGCTTATCCATGTATGGGCTAAAGCACCGGATACGCAGAAATGGCTGAAGAAATATATTGCGTTGCCTAACGGAATTCCCTCATTGTCGACCCTTAAAAGAGGGTTTAGTGTGATTCGGCCCGAGGAGTTCTCAACGCGGTTCATCTCGTGGATGAATGCAGTGCTCCAACTGCCGGAAAGGATGTTGTGTCCGTGGATGGGAAAACATCAAGAGGTTCGAAGGATGAACGCAAGGGTCAGAAGGCACTACATATGGTAAGCGCCTTGTGCCATTCACATGGCTGGTGATCGGTCAGGTTAAAACGGACGAAAAAAGCAATGAGATCACAGCCATCCCGGAACTATTAGATCAGTTACTTATCGAAGGAAGTATCGTGACAATTGACGCTATAGGGTTGCAGACAAAGATCGTAACAAAAATTGTGAACGACAATAAAGCAGACTACGTGATCAATCTAAAGGGAAACCAGGAAGTGTTTCAGCAAGAGGTGAAAGAGTATTTTACGGATTTGGAACAGTCGGGAAAGCTCGAACAAATCAAGCATCAGGCGGTGCAGGAGGGTGCCCATGTTAAAAACAGTGCAGGACTTCAAGTTCTTAGCACACTGGAAAAAGGACATGGGCGCATCGAAAGAAGAACCTATTATTATTCAACAGATATCAACTGGATGGTGGATGCCAAGCGCGACTGGACTAAACTAATAGGGATCGGAATGGTCCTTCGGGAAGTGGAGTATACAGCAGAACCAGGTAAAACAACCAACGAAACCGTCTTCTATGTTGGAAGTGTAGGAAACGTTGCTGATTTCGCCAGGGCAGCACGCACCCATTGGGGCGTAGAGAGTATGCATTGGAGTCTCGACGTAATATTTGGAGATGATCATAATCGGACGCGAGAAACCGCGGCTGCACAAAATTTAGCCATTGTTAAACGGATGGTCTTTAACACACTCAAAAACGAAACCAAGATTTATACCCAAAATGAGCAAACCGAAAAAGCGTGTTGTAGCGGCAACGGATCCCTCTTACCGAGATGATTG
>NZ_CDRZ01000215.1 GCF_000946815.1 Syntrophaceticus schinkii
AAGGTTTTGTTCTTTTAGGTAATTAACGATCTTTTTTAAACCACTTCGCATAGGGGCTTTACAGACATATAAAAGGGTACGGGATTCAAAGTATTCGAAGTTTTTTTCGTCAAAAAAGCCTTTATCCATTCTTACACCTTTGGGTACGTAGTTATGGGGTAATTGTCCCTCTGCCTCTTTGAAGAAATTAAGGAATTCGCCGTTACTGTGCGTCTTACCACCATATGCTTTTAGATTGACTAATTCTGCAGTTTCAGCAATAAAACAAGCCTTGGCCTTGATAGACGGACGGCCGTGATAACGAGGGTTATAGCCTACCTCACCGCCTTCTTGGTTGCCATGAAGGGTAATAACTGTATCATCGCAGTCCAGCCATATTTCAGTTGGTTCCTTTGTCCGGGAATGCAGTGCTATTAATTGTTGATTGATAGAGCGTAATTCTTCAAGGGATTCAATTTCCAATGTCTTAAATAACCGTCTGAATGCTGATTCCTCAGGGCATTCAATATCGCCTTTGATTTTCAGGTAACCCGGGTCGTAACGTAAATCATTGATGTGCTCGAATCGAGATAAACCAAGAATTTGAGCATCAACCAGAAAATCGAGCATTTCTTGAGACTGATATTTGCTGTTAGGTGCTTTGCGCATGGTAAAAGTGCTTTTGATAAGTTCCTTGAAACCAATTGCCTGTTTAAAAGATTCTACAGGGCCAAAATTAGCGAATTTAGTGGTTGTATCGTTATCAAAAGTAACTGGCAAATTAAATTTACGGATTTTCTTTTGTAAACGGTATTTTTCAAGTTCAATCTTTCTTTTTTCACGTCTGGGTAAAGGAGGTGCTTGACAATGTGTGGCTGTTTGTTGTACTTTCATATTGAAGACATCCCTTCTATTGGATTTTGGATCTCACCTATCCAATTAGATTTTTGAGGGGTGTCTTCCTCCTTTTTGTGCAAAATATTTTATAGGTTTTGCTACTTTAAAAAGCTAGCAATTGGCAAGAGCTTGGGCAGCTTTATTAGGGGTTACTTGCCGGCTATTAGGATTAAATTCTATTTCATTCCTGAGAATTAAGTTTACCAGATACTTCCCCTCT
>NZ_CDRZ01000216.1 GCF_000946815.1 Syntrophaceticus schinkii
TCCTGTTTTTGATTCCAGTGCCCCTGTCGGTTCATCCGCCAGTATTATTTCCGGTCTATTTGACCAGTGCCCGAGCAATAGCCACTCTTTGAGATTGCCCTCCTGACAGTTCACTGGGAAGTTTATTCTTTTTATCTTCAATACCCAATCTACAAATCATTTCCTCAATTCGTTTCTTCTTTTCCCGCCTACTGATTCGAGTATAATCTAAAGGCACTTTCACATTTTGATACGTGTTATAGTCATCAATCAAAGCAAACTGCTGGACGACAAAGCCAAAACAGCTATTTCTTAACCTGGCCAACGTCACCTGATTCATTCTAGACACATCTTTTCCATTAAGGTAATAGCTTCCTAAAGTAGGCCGATCAATACATCCAATAATGTTAAGCAATGTCGATTTTCCAGAACCGATACCCATGATGCCCACCATTCCCCTTGCCTGATTTCCAGATCGATCTCGTTTAAAGCTTTGACACTATTATCACCGCGGCCATATATTTTTTCTACACCATGCAGTAATATCATTTGGCTACTCCTTTCTACGGATGATCTCGCTAATTTCCGTTCTCAGAAACTTTACAACCGGCAGACAATAACACAACAAATTAAAAGCAATGAGACGGCACAGTAATAATAAAAGAACATTGCCCTTGATAAAAATCTGGAAAAATGTTGATTCTTAACCTGATTGCTGATCAAAGTTGCTAAAACAAAAGAAAAGCTCAAACAGATCATAGAAATCCAGAGGATGCGCAGAGCAATATTCTTCATTGTCGCTCCCGCAAGAAGATGAACGCCTATTTCTTTTGTGTTTTTTTCTTAAAAAACTCAATAAAGATACCACCATACTTATGGAAGCAAATAAAAGAACAGCAATGCCTATGGGCAACAGGCTTCGTAGCCCTGCATTGATCGCATCAGATATTATCAAAGAGTGCTGGTTTAAATCATATGGATTAAGGGATGTGTATAGTTTTAACCGGTTACTCTCCGCGCTTATGGAAATAAAGGTTTCTTTCACATTACCGGAAATAATCAGTGATTGAGATATTATTTGGCCAAGATTTGCTAGTGCATATTCATCAGTTATGTCCACCGTCTTAAACGGCAAAACCATAATAATAGTCCAAATTTATCAACCCCGCACCTCTACTTAATAAAATTAAGCATTCTTTTTTCAAAAACCCCTTTACATTGGACG
>NZ_CDRZ01000217.1 GCF_000946815.1 Syntrophaceticus schinkii
ATCAAATTGGAACGCGCGTGGATATTCGTCTTTTTGATTGGGTCACTGGAATTCCAAGCGTAACGGGTAGTTTTCGTTACCCCGCGACATGTTACAAGTTCAATCTCTTCCCAGCTTTCCTTACATATCACCACATGGATCTTTAAAATTTTAGCTCTCCTGTAACCATACTCATAATCGATATCGTTGACCCATCGAAACGTCTGCTGTCGCCCCTGCCATATTCGCTCATAGTAGTTTTCTCTTTTGGTATCCAAGCGCATCAGCCCGTTAACTTCTTCCCATACTGAAGGCAGTGAATCGTCTTTGAGTACAATCATAAATTGTCCATTTGTTCTTGCGGCAGATTTCTATTACCGGCCCATTCGCATACAGCCCATCTAAAAGTAGTGTAAGCCGCAGCCTTGGGAATTCTTTTTTAAGCCGTGTAGCCAAGCGATAAAACGCCTTTAACTCGCAGTCCTGTTTCCACTCTTCATCACTTTCTATTTTCTCTAGTTCTGTATCGTTTTCCAAGAACTCACTCATCAGCGGTAAAACCATGCCGTTGGAGAGGATTAAAACTGCTTCTAGAACATAGGCGTAATACTGATGGTGTTCACCATCTTTGCCTTGAACCCTGCGGTGGGGATAACATTCATCCCAGCATTGGTCCATCACGTATTTTTGTGTTCCGTCTACTGCCACAAGGTAACGTTTTTGATGCAGCAGGTTTTTAAATTTTTTCTTGTAGATCAAATGCCTTAACATGTCGATGTAAGCAATTTCGATTTGGTCTACATCCATCTTTTCCAATAAGCGACACAGGGTATCCTGGTGCGGCATGTCTGTTAATTCCGGAAAAACTGCTTGCAGGTGTTTAAGTAACCGCGGTCCGGTCATCTCCTGATTCGTTTCTCCTCCTAGAGGGCATTTGAAACACAAACATCAGAATTCCATAGATCATCATTATTGTCATTTGATGCTTAACTTTCTTTGGACTCCGCGGATCAGGTATTCTTGCTAATTTATGAAGCAGCCCAGGCAGCAGTTGCCTGTATACGTCTAGTATCTTTTCAGTTCTTTGCTGAATATCTTCTTGTTCTTCATCCTCTTGTTTTATATTTGCTTTTGCGGTTAGGAAGCGTGAAGGTGGGATGGATATTCGCCTCCCCTTGTCTTTTTTTCGTTCTTCCCTGAGATCTTCGTTTGTTTTCTTCTCCGCTCCTGGCGTGTTGGACGATCTGTGTTGGATGGACGGGTTTACTCATGA
>NZ_CDRZ01000218.1 GCF_000946815.1 Syntrophaceticus schinkii
AATTAATAAGGTAAATCAAACCAAATAAAGCAAAAGATGGAAGATGAAGCTACCTTGTATATTCGACAACAGTTGCCTGATTTCCTTCGAAGATGCATTAAAAATGCAACCTGAAACTAGACTGGAAAAGATTTTTAGCACCCTTGATTTGAAACCAATAATATCCAGGCTACCCAGAAAACATAATGGACCTCGAGGATACAATGCCAAATACAAACTAAGAGCATTAATAGCTGCAAAGATAGAGCAAATACCGACAATGGCTGCATTGGTCAGAAGGCTAAAAAATGACCCTGTATTTCGGTACATATGTGGATTTGGCGTAATTGCAAGCGTACCAAGTGAAGCAACTATGAGCAGATTTTTAAGAGAACTAACAGAAACAGGTATTCTTAAAGAACTGTTTAATTCGCTTGTAAATAAAGCCGAGCAAATGGGGATTATTGACTGCACCTCTATTAGCAATAGATTCCAACAAAAATTGAGGCTTATGAGAAAACCAAGCCTAGAAAGTATGTATCGCAAAACGGTAAAAGCGCTGACTGGGGCGTCAAAAGAAACACTGATGGCAACACTGAAGCCTGGTTTGGCTACAAAGTGCATGCTGCTGTGGACACAAAATCAGAGTTACCAGTAGCTATCACCGTAACGCCGGCCAATGTCCACGATAGTGAAATAGCTTTAAAACTGGTTAAAAAGGCCAGCAGCGTTCTGGTTAAATCACCCAAGTTCTACCTGATGGACTCTGCGTATGACTGTAATGACATTTACGAAACCATAAAGAATGACTTTCACGCCCAGGCAATCATAGCTCTTAATCTTAGAGGGACCAGGCAACCTAGAGCTGGCTTTGATTTTGATGGGACACCTATTTGTTCCGCAGGGTTTCGGATGGTTTACTGGGGCAGCGATAACGGAGTTAACAAGTTTCGTTGTCCCCACGTACTTGATAAAGCTGAATGCCCCTTTGGTACCGACTGGTGTTCAAGCTCCAACTATGGAATGGTGATAAAAACTAAAATTGAAGATGACTCAAGGCTGTTCTGCAGCCCCCACAGGGGGACCAAGAACTGGCAAAAGCTATATGATGAAAGAACAAGCGTTGAGCGCTATTTCGGCAGACAAAAGAAGCATCTAGGTTTAGAAAGCATTACAGTTCAAGGGTACAGAAAAAGGATCGAAAACTCACAGCCTACCTTTGTGCAATAGCGCTGATAGCTACGGTAACAGCCGTACAATAAACAGCCTTAG
>NZ_CDRZ01000219.1 GCF_000946815.1 Syntrophaceticus schinkii
TGCTTTAACAGCATGGCTGGATGGTTACTACCATATCCGCAAGCATGGTGGCACAGGTCAGACTCCGCTTGCCAGGGCAACTGCAAGCAAACGCACAATGAAAGAGTTCCCATCAGTGAACTGACAGATATCTTCCTCTGGGAAGAAAATCGCAAAGTTGATAAAACCGGCTGTGTGCATGTCTTCGGCAATATCTATGAGGTACCCTGTGAGCTTTCGGGGGAAAAGGTAAAGCTGCGCTTTGACCCCTTTGATCTGTCTGTAATCCAGGTGTGGTTTGATGGTAAGCGTTTTCCCGATGCCATACCCCTGGATCTTCATCGATCTGTCCACAAACGGGTAAAAACAAAACCATCCGAGTCTATCCAGGAAATAGAGCCATCTCCCGGGGAAGTGAACACAGGTGAGTCTGAGTTTTTTTCATTTGGCTGAGGAAAAGCAACGTGAAGGGTGGAAGAGTATTCCTCTAACCTTTGCCCCAAAGCCTGATGAGAGCAGAGGTGATGAAGATGGAAACTGAGAATAAACTCGTTCCCTTTTCCCGGAACCCCAAGAATGAAATGTTATTCGGTTCATCAGCCTACATGGAAGCGCTTGCCCGTATGCAGTTGATGGTCCAACACCGTTATTTTGGAGTACTCACAGGGGAGGTAGGAAGCGGGAAATCAACACTTGTTCGCCATCTGGTGCAAACCCTTGATCCTATGCGCTACCAAGTTATTTACTTAAGCCAGGCAGGGATGAAACCACGGGAGTTTCTATGGGGAAATGCTGCGTCATCTGGGTGAGGAGCCTTTATTCTCCCTGACAAAAGCAAAACGCCTTTTTGAAGAGGTACTGCGTACAAGGGTAGAGCAAGGGGATAAATCTCTGGTTGTAATCATAGATGAGGCACAGGATATTACTCCGGCCATGCTCCTGGAATTACGCTTTGCCTTGAACCAGCAGATGGATTCTGTGTCCCTGTTTACACTGATCCTGGTGGGTCAGTCTGAATTGAGGAGGACTTTGCGCAAGAACAAGTTTGAGGCTGTAGCACA
>NZ_CDRZ01000220.1 GCF_000946815.1 Syntrophaceticus schinkii
AAATTGCCATTTGTTCTTACGGCAGATTTCTATTTACCGGCCCATTCAGCATACAGCCCATCTAAAAGTAGTGTAAGCCGCAGCCTTGGGAATTCTTTTTTAAGCTGTGTAGCCAAGCGATAAAACGCCTTTAACTCGCAGTCCTGTTTCCACTCTTCATCACTTTCTATTTTCTCTAGTTCTGTATCGTTTTCCAAGAACTCACTCATCAGCGGTAAAACCATGCCGTTGGAGAGGATTAAAACTGCTTCTAGAACATAGGCGTAATACTGATGGTGTTCACCATCTTTGCCTTGAACCCTGCGGTGGGGATAACATTCATCCCAGCATTGGTTCATCACGTATTTTTGTGTTCCGTCTACTGCCACAAGGTAACGTTTTTTGATGCAGCAGGTTTTTAAATTTTTTCTTGTAGATCAAATGCCTTAACATGTCGATGTAAGCAATTTCGATTTGGTCTACATCCATCTTTTCCAATAAGCGACACAGGGTATCCTGGTGCGGCATGTCTGTTAATTCCGGAAAAACTGCTTGCAGGTGTTTAAGTAACCGCGGTCCGGTCATCTCCTGATTCGTTTCTCGCCTAGAGGGCATTTGAAACACAAACATCAGAATTCCATAGATCATCATTATTGTCATTTGATGCTTAACTTTCTTTGGACTCCGCGGATCAGGTATTCTTGCTAATTTATGAAGCAGCCCAGGCAGCAGTTGCCTGTATACGTCTAGTATCTTTTCAGTTCTTTGCTGAATATCTTCTTGTTCTTCATCCTCTGTTTTATATTTGCTTTTGCGGTTAGGAAGCGTGAAGGTGGGAGGATATTGCCTCCCCTTGTCTTTTTTGTTCTTCCCTGAGATCTCGTTGTTTTCTTCTCCGCTCCTGGCGTGTTGGACGGATCTGTGTTGGATGGACGGGTTTACTCATGAGCCGTCTCCCCCTTTAGTTGGGAGCGGAAATCGGCTGCCAAGGGATAGACATAGATATCCTTGGGGGTGAGCAACCTTTTTGTATGACGGTCCATCCGGCCGCGCCAGCGGTCTTCCCAAGGTAGATCCAGTTTGCTGCCTGGTAACAGGTGCCCTGGTACTTTCTTGATTAAC
>NZ_CDRZ01000221.1 GCF_000946815.1 Syntrophaceticus schinkii
GTTGGGATCAATATCGGCTTAATAGCATATTTAACTGAAAAGTTAAAAAGGTGTTTCCCCGCAATTCGGTAAAAACCTTGTTTTAGACAAAAATTAGATATATATAATGCAAGAAGTTTATGAGTTACCCACCGACTATGATTATATTCTGTATAATTATGGCCCGTATTGTAGTGAACTTAATGATGATTTAAGCTACGCTGCACTACTCGATGGAGTTAACATTGATTGGAGCGGGATCGGTTATAAAATTTCCCCCTCGGAAAAAACCGAGCATTATATTAATAAAGCCAAAGATTTTTTATCTGGAAACAGCAAACATATAGACCAAACAATACAGCATTTTGGGAATATGTATGCCAAAGATTTAGAATTACGTTCCACAATCATTTTTGCATCTAAACAAATGTCTTCATCGAGTAATAACAGCAATAGTCAAGCAATAATCGAAAAGGTAGGCGAAATTAAGCCACAATTTTCTATTCAAGAAATAGGAAGCGCCTATGATGAATTAGTGGCTATACAGGTAATTTAATAACTGATAAATGCTTTGTCAATCTGGTCTGTTGTTAATTATTCCCGCCTTTAACTTTATAGCCAGTAACTCCAGCATATTATATTGCTCCCCTTGTCATTTCATACTAAACACCACTGTTGTCCCGTTCGCACGCTGGCATTCGACAAAAGTCGGGTCGTAACCGGTACCATTGCGAGGCTAGCCGAGCTTGCTGTTTGCGGAGGGGGGGCTCTTCTCCCCCGAGCTTGCTAGATGCAATCGTCAGTAAACAGGCATCGGTGGAGCTACGATAAAGCAGCGGGATTATTGGTTGCGATGGCGGAAACATTGGCTTGCAGAGAAGAAAAACAGGATGGTATAGGCTTTATGTGTTTGGCAAGATAAAATTACATAGTACGGCAGCTTAAAAGTACACAACTAGAAGGCTGCCATCGTTTGCGTACCGTACATGTACGCTATAGAAGGGATCCCCCTTTCCTTCCCCCGAAGGGGAAGGAAAGCATATGTTCTTTTTATGTTTCCCTCACCTCCTGATCGTCAATTCCTGTATTTTTTACTCCGGATAAAGCTTGTTTTAACCTGAAGCTCTCACCGGTGAATGCCAAGATATGAGCATGATGAACAAGGCGATCGATCATTGCCGCTGTCAATCTGTTGTCACCGAGCACGCTGTTCCAGTGCCCGAATTGCAGGTTCGAAGTAATGATGACACTCTGTTTTTCATAGGCCTGGGCAACAACATTAAAGAGCAATTCCGCCCCGTCACGGTGCAGCGGGACGAAGCCTAGTTCATCTATAATCAGAAGTTCTGCTTTGCTGAGCTGGGCCATCATCTTTTTTAACCGCCCCTGGCGGTGGCTTTCAAGCAGGGTATTGACCAAGTCCAGGCAGCGGTAAAAACGCACCAGCTTATCTTTTGTGCAGGCTCTTAATCCTAAGGCAGTGGCCAGAAATGTCTTGCCTGTGCCTACGGCGCCTACGGCAATAATATTCTCGCAGCGCTCGATGAATTTAAGTTCCACTAGGTCGGTTTTACTGGTGGTGTCCGGTAGGGTAACCGGTGACCAGTCGAAATTTTCAAGTGATTTTGTATTGACGAACCCAGCTGTTTTGATTAGCCTGTCGATTCTTTTTAACCGCCTGGCCTTGATCTCTTCGGCAAAAAGTGCCGTTAGATACTGCTCCGGCTCGTTAAAGGCACATCCTGGTAGATCCGGGGCACGTTGGCCAGTTTCAGGGCTTTACAC
>NZ_CDRZ01000222.1 GCF_000946815.1 Syntrophaceticus schinkii
TTCTCTTTCACACTTTTCTGAGATTTCGAAGGAGTTCCAAAGGTATCTGAACGCTCAGATCACTGAGAAATATGGACGCAATACGAAAACGATCTATTACGATGTAACAAATTTTTATTTTGAGATCGATGAAGAGGATGAGTTACGCAGGTTGGGACTGAGCAAAGAGAAACGCCGCGACCCCATTGTGCAGATGGGTCTGGCGATGGATGCGGACGGGATCCCGCTGCATTATGATCTGTTTCCGGGCAATACGACGGATAAGGAGACCTTCCGGCCGGTCATCGGCGAGGTCAGAAGAAACTATGATACCGGCAGGATTATTGTCGTCGCTGACATGGGGATTATTACGGGTGATAATATTTTTTATCTTCAAGGCAAGGAGAAGGGGAGAAATTTTAACGGTTATGTCTTCAGTTTTTCGGTCAGGGGTGGTACCAAGGCTTTTAAGGAGTATGTCCTCTCTGATAAAGGCTATCTGGATAAAGACGGCAAACGCCCTGATGAAGACACGGATTTCAAGCTCAAAAGCAGGGTGATCGCGCGTGATATCAATGTGACGCTGTTAAGCGGGAAAAAGGCCAAGAAAACCGTGTATGAGAAGCAAGGTGGTCTTCTGGGGAAAAAAGTATGGCCTTGAAGGCTCGGAGGGAGCGCGAGGATGTCTTGAAAAAGGCTCATGATCTAGGCGGCTAATCCTCAAAAGTATTCGAAGGCCACAGCTTACGGCGCAGCAAGTATGTGAAGAACGTGAAGTTTGATAAAAAGACAGGCGAAATTCTTCAGGTTAAAGACCATCTTGTCTTTGATGCTGCAAAAGTAGCTGAAGAGGAAAAGTACGACGGCTACTACGCTATTGTCACCAGTGAACTGGATATGTCGGATACTGAGGTGATCGATACTTACCGCGGTCTATGGCAGATCGAAGAGACTTTCCGTGTTACTAAGGGGGTGCTGGAAACGCGGCCGGTCTATGTGTCGCTTGAGGATCACATTAACGCTCACTTTCTCACTTGTTTTTTAGCTCTCACTATTTTACGAATAATGCAAAAGAAAACGGGCCGGCTTTTCTCTGCTGAAAGGATTGTTGAATGTCTCAACAAGATTTCCTGTTCCAATGAGCAGGACAATGTTTATTTGTTTGATTACAGAAGTGTGATCTCAGATGCTATCGGGCAAGCGCT
>NZ_CDRZ01000223.1 GCF_000946815.1 Syntrophaceticus schinkii
TCAGAACAGGCACAGGTACTGCTCGGTTATCTGGCATCGATTCCATACGATAAGGAAAGGATGAAAAGGAGGAAAAAACCAAATGGTGGAATTTGATTAAAAGTAGGGACAAGGACTGGCTTTTAATTTGACGTGAAGGATTCGAACCCAAATGGTGACCCCGATAGACGAAAGTGACCCTCGTACCCGGCAGGACGGACGTGGCGAGATCTCACCAGTATCTTTCAAGCGTAAGTTACGCGATTTGGTTTTGGCAAAGGATTCTCCTGTCTGGCAGGATATTGCCAAAGAGCTTGGCCTATCTGAAACTGGATATGATGTTTTGGAAAGCAAGGACACCAAACGTGCTGATGTTAGAAAGCTAACAGGTAATGAATTACTGGAGAAGTATTGGGATGTCCGCGTTTTCGGAACGACCTTTCTTGAAGAAAAATCGGAAGAAGTTGACTCATTCATCTCTACCGGCGTTGTTCAATTTGGATTAGGAGTTTCGCTTGACCCCGTTAGAATCGAACGCATGACAACCACTAAAGTACTGCCGGTAGAAGATGACAAAAGCAAAGGAATGGCACCGCTTGCATACCGGATTGTTGCCTATGGCCTGTATGTTATGCCTTTCTTTATAAACGCAACCGCCGCCCAAAAAACGCACTGTACACAAAAGGACATCGAATTGCTTTTACGCCTAATTCCCCACGCATATAAAGAAACCGCGTCCTATATCCGTCCGCAGGTCAATATCCGTTATGCGTTCTATATTGAACATAACCGTGCCCGTGGCAGCTATAATGATTTTAAAATCATCGAGCACTGACCCCCGTAAGAGTCGGTAATGTTATTGGCCCGGCAACTTCGTGGAAGGATTATGATGAGGCGGCATTATTGGAGAGTGTTAAAGAACTTAACGTAGAACTGGAAGGTAAGACGGCACCTGTCGTTAACCTAATGGATAAACTATGATCCCTCTGGCGCACAGTGAACGAAATGGAAAACCACCCCAGTCATACCGTACGCATGTGATCGGGGTGGTTGACCGTGCTTGCCATAATGTGAACAAAATTTCCCCTTTTATTGCGGCAGAAAAAGCGGGCTGCTATCTTGAGATTGTAAAAGATGCTGCAACATATCACGACTTAGGAAAATTAGCTGTGAGAAACCAAGATGTTCTTAGCGGGGCAACGAAATCCGCGGACCTCCCCATAGAGCATCGGGATGCCGGAGTCAAACATTTGATTGGTTCATATAGAGAGCGACCGTCGGCCACTCTTGTTTATGCTCACCATTATCCGGGCTTGCCTAATCTTATGGAGCAAAAAAGACAATTATCACCATTCCGTTTTATAGAAGCGAAGGCTGACAGCGATGCTCACTATCAAGAGTATATCGACTTACACAGTAAGGAAACTGGCTACGTTACCAAGCAATATAATTTAACAAATTCATTACACAAAAGCTAATTCTCAATGGAGTATCGTATTCTGTTGAGCTGCCTAGTAGACGCGGACTATTCGGATACTGCGGGAGAACAATTGCACTGTCCTAAAACTTGCTGGGCCGAACGGCTAAAAAAACTTGATTGTTACATTCAAGATTTGCAGATAGATTCGGGAAACCCTCAGTCTGAACGCAACCAATTGCGCAGTGAATTCTACGATTATTGCCGGAACGCGGCCACAGAAAAACCGCTTGAGTACTGCGACAGTCCGGTTGGCACAGGTAAGACAACGGCGGTCATGGCACATATGCTGAAATCGGCAGCCAAGAACGGACTTCGTCATATTTTTGTTGTATTGCCATACACCAATATAATCTGTCAGACTGTGGAGATACTTCGAAAGGCGTTGGTTCTTGATGGGGAAAATCCGGCAGAGGTTGTTGCGGAACATCACCACCAAGCAGATTTCGAAAGCATTGAACTTCGACAACTAGCATCCACATGGACTGCGCCAATCATAGTGACAACGGCAGTGCAGTTTTTCGAAACAATAGCAAGTAATTTCCCTTCAAAGCTACGCAAACTTCACCAGCTACCCGGAAGCGGAATTATCATTGATGAAAGCCATGCGGTATTGCCTTTAAATCTAATGCTTCCGGCTTGGAATTGGATTACGGAATTAACAAACAAATGGGGATGTCGTTTTTGCCTGTGTTCGGGAACATCGTTCAAGTTTTGGGAGAACGAGGCCTTTATAAAGATATCTAACACCAAGGTTTACCCTTTGCTGAAATATGAACTGTCTCAAAAGCTGGAACAGTATGAAAGCAACCGAATCAGTCTTAATGCTTTGACAAAAGATGTGCCCCATTTTAAGGATATATCCGAGCTTATAAACTTCTTAACTAAAGATCATGGTTCGCGGCTAGTAGTGATGAATACGGTTCGTTCAGCTGCTTTTTTGGCTATGACTCTCCGAAATAGCGGACACGACGTCCTTCACCTGTCAACCGCACTTACTCCAAGCGATAGAGAAGTTGTAATTAATGAAGTAAGGCGCCGGCTAAACCCCACAACGAATTACAATACAGGTTGGACATTGGTTGCCACAAGCTGTGTTGAATGTGGATTAGATTTTTCCTTTCATTATGGTTTTTGCGAATTGCGTTCTCTCCAAAGTTATTTGCAGTTGGGGGGGCGAATCAGTAGAAATCGTGAGTATGATGACAGTTCGTTAATTTGTTTCACTATACAGGATGACAGTTTAGGATTTAACCCGGCCTTCGAGATCCCTAGGAATGTGTTTAAAAAGCTAATTCGGTCCGGCCGGCTGTCAACACTTACCATTACAAACGCAGTAAGCAAAGGTTTTAATATGGAATGTAAAATGGGTGGCTTATCTGACAATGTGTGCAAACGTGAGCGCAGAAATGCATTTGTTGATGTAGCAAAAGGTTTTCGTTTGATTCCCGATGATACGGTTACCGTTATTGCTGATCCGGATTTGTTAGCAAAGCTGTCTGCCGGTGCAGTCATCTCAGCGCGGGAACTGCAACGTGGTAGTGTGAACCTTCGTAAATCCGTAATAAAGCAACTACACCTTCAAGAAAGCGAATTACCTTCTCTTACCATAGGGCAATATGACAGCTTTCTCGGATATATGAAAAGATTATTATAAAATAGACCGGCTAGAGGAATGGAACATCCTTAGGATGTTAGGATGTTGTTTTTTGATTATCAGGTATTGATGGTTCAGTATTTCAATGAGGGATAGAAGTGTACTGGCACGCCCTACTTCACTGATGTGGGCGGGGAACCTTCCCCTTGCATCTTACCATCTTGCTTGCAACTGAATGAGGACTGAAACATCTTATGTACGTTGGTAACCCGGCGGTAGTACCTGGTTTGAGTACCGGGTGAGGATTGAAACCATCCTGGCGCCTGGTCCTGCGTCTCCACTCTACACAAACAACCTAGTAGCACCCGGCCCGTTTGCAGGGTGAGGATTGAAACGAAAAGGGCACCGAAGGGATCATGATGGAGGAGCAGCAGTACCTAACCTGTGTCCCGGATAGGATTAAAACGCTATGGTTCAGGGCGGCACTCCTGCCCCGTCTCGTAACCCCCCGGGCCGGGTGTCGGGGTTATCCATTTTCACTCTAAAAGATCACGAAGAGATAACAATATCCACATATTCTGTCCCGGGATAACCCTTGGAATCATACTTAGCAAGCTCGGGAAAAGCCACTCCCATTGCAAAGGTACCGGGTGATGTCAATGGTGGCGAGCGTTCCGATTGTGCTTACAGTGATCAAGATTCACGGCGAGGAAAAGCGCGGCCGGCTTGAACAGATATTTGCCAGATCCGTACCACGCGTGAAACTTTACGGCAGTTTCCTCATAGTAGCGATTATTGAAAGTGTCGCTATAGAATTTCTGTTATCCGTGGGTCTTGTGGGTGCTTCCGGCGGAGAACTCGCGTTGGGTTCCGTGCTGAAGGTCGGGCTGTGCTATCTTCCGGCTATCTGGGCTATAGCTGGGCTCGCCATTCTGCTTGTGGGATTCTTGCCGAAAATGACAGCGCTGGTGTGGGCGGTGTTTGGCTACACATTCATCGTGATGTATTTCGGCAGGATCATGGACGTGCCGGAATGGGCTGTGAAAATTACTCCATTCGGAAACATCCCACAACTGCCCGTGCAGGAATTTACACTCATGCCGCTGATTGGGCTGACGCTGATTGCTGTGGCGCTTGCCGCGCTCGGTGTTTTGCGGTTCAAGGAGCGGGATATTGGGTAACGCAGGTTTTATTTGCTATTATAAAAACGGCTCGCTGTCATGGTGAACTGTTTTCTTTGTTGTCCCGGGATAACCCTCTGCATCACACTGAAAGGCATAACAGAAAAAGTCATCCATGCTGTCGAGGGTTCGACCGTCTTTGTTCCTGGTGACAACCTGTTCATTCTGATGATAGCGAAATGTTTCAGGCTCCCCTGAAAGCGGATAGGCTTTTAAAGCCACCTCCGGCCCCATAAATTATCCAAATAACGACGCAATTGATCAGGGGTGTGGAAACGGATGTAATTCTCGCTCCGATTATTGCTTTTTGGTTTCATGTCATTTGGTCTATTGATCATCAATGGGCACCTCCTATTGTTAAGGTGCCCATTATTGTAGTCAGTAAACCAAGCTGAAGTGTTATTACAATATGTGCAAAAGCATTTGAAAAAATTCCAAATTACAGAGTGTAGTGACAAAAACCGATACACCCCTACACCTACCCAAACTACCCCCTATTCCTTGATGCCCAGATTTCATCAGCTATCTTTTCCCAAGCTGCTGCTCGTTTGTCCAGGAAGTCGGCTACTTCTCCTGACAAAATGCTGTCTGCACCCTCGTGTGTGGGGTGGGGATTGTTGTTTTTGACCATCTGGCGCAGTTGGTCCGGTACGTCGATGATGGGGCAGGGGCGCAGGTAGTTATCTGAGAAGGGTTGGCGTTCCTGGTACTCCCTGAAGAAGGGGTTTCCCAGCACTTCTTTCAGGCTTTTATCCCGGATGTTGTCCACTGCGTAGTGCACAAAGACACAGGGTTCTACATCTCCCCGGGCGGTGATGTGGAAAAAGCTGTCTCCGCCTGCTATGCATCCCCTGGTTAGTTCTCCGTCATTCCAAAAGTCAACGTATGTCATCAGTTTGTTCTCTCGTATGTATCTAGTGCGTTCGTACAGATAAGCCCGCTGTTCGGGCAGAATCATCAGATCGGTGTTTGGGGTGCGTCCGACGGGTATGTAGTGAAATGCCCAGATATATCTGACTCCTTTGTCTATGAGAAAGTCGATAAATTCATCACTGGTGACTTCTTGATAGTTCTCTCTGGTGACTGTAATTGAAGCCCCAAAGAGGATACCTCTTTCATGCATGCGGTCCATGGCTGCCAGTATCTTTTCATAAGTGCCTTGTCCGCGGCGGGCGTCGGTTTTTTCTTTCCATCCCTCAATGCTGACACAGGGTGAAATGTTGCCGACCTTCTGTAGTCTGTCAGCTACTTCATCATCAATTTTTGTTCCGTTTGTGTAGATCATATATGCCTGTTCATTATGCTTTTCCGCCATATCGAGAAGGTAGGGGTAAAGGAAGGGTTCCCCACCTGACATTACAATACCGAAAATTCCCAGTTCTTTGGCCTCATCTAGAATCCTGTCCAGAAGTTCAGGCTCTAATTCGTCGTGTTTGGAATATTCCCCCGCCCAGCAGCCAGGGCATTTTAGATTACAGGCGCTTGTCGGGTCAATCAACAGGGTAATCGGCACATGAGTTCCCGTTTGTTCTTCCACCTGTTTCCGGCGTGATGGTGACAGCAGCATGGTGTTGACCACGAAATTGCACATCAGCCTGTCACGTACCCCGCGGTCGATTTCATGGAAAATACCATTAAAATAATTGTGGATTGACGGATTTTCCTCATACATTTCGAGCAGGGTGCCGGCTAATTCCTTGTGGTGTTCGACAGGTGTAATTTTTTGAGCAACTCTGATTAATCGGGGTATGTTGGTATCAGGATCGCCTTCGAGGTAATTTAAAACCTGTTTGAAGACACTCTCACCAACATATCGTTTGGCAAAATCCAAATTCAATTTACCTACAATACTGTCCCCTTTGGCCATATGTGCTCCCTCCAGATTAATTTTGTGTCAAAGAATCTAAACCTTAAACCCTAAACCCTAAACCCTAAACCCTAAACCCTAAACCCTAAACCCTAAACCCTAAACCCTAAACCCTAAACCCTAAACCCTAAACCCAAAACCCTAAACTAAACCCAAACCCAAACCCAAACCATTCATTGGAAACGACACTGAAACCGGGTATCTATGGCTGTACATGTAGACAACCTTACCCAACAACATTAAAATAACCGATAATAACAGAATTAAAAAGTAATCCTACGTTTTTCCCACCTTTTATGATATATTGTTATGGACTTACTGTCAAACTGGATGGTCGGTATTTAGAAGCCATCTAAGTTGTTGGCGGCGAGGTTGTTTACTGTTCAACTTGGTGGCTGACGCATTAAAAATTTCCGGTGTTTTCCAAAGCTCATTAATGGAATTTAAAAGCATATGATCTGTGACCGGTGAGGTTTATCATAGGAGTTCTAAAGCTTATATAGAATTAAGGTATAAATAAGCAAAACAGTGACGGCCTGGGGGGTATTTCATGAGACTAGTGGTAGCAGTTACCGGAGCTACGGGCTCAATATACGCTGTTAAACTATTGGAAGCATTAAAGGCAAACGAAGTGGATGTTCATTTGATTGTGAGTCATTGGGCTGAAAAAACTCTGCAGTTGGAGATGGGTTTGACCGTTGAGGACATTCAGAAAATGTCCGGCAGCCGTTATGAAGAGGATGATCTTGCAGCACCTGTGTCCAGCGGTTCTTTTCAGCATGATGGGATGGTGATCATACCCTGCAGTATGAAGACTCTTGCTGCTATCGCTCATGGGTTTGATGAAAACCTGATAGTCAGGGCTGCTGATGTTACAATGAAGGAGCGGAGAAGGCTTATCTTGGTGCCTCGGGAGACACCTTTAAATGCGGTTCATCTGAATAATATGCTTACATTGTGTCAGCTGGGGGCGTTGATTATGCCGCCGATGCCTGCTTTTTATTACCATCCTAAGAGTATTGATGACATCGTAAACCATCTGGTGGGCAGGATATTGGATCATTTAGGTCAGGAACAGCAGTTGATACCCCGCTGGGAAGGTATAGATTAATTGCACCCGCCTGAAAAGCACCGCCATCCCTTAGATGTTTGCTTAGTAGGGGTAAAATCCACAAGCGTTTCAGCCAAGCCTAAAGAGACGACGTCGAAGAAGCATCGAATTAGAGTCGGGGCGTTACCGGGGCGTTAATCCCCATGACTTCAGTTGTGGAAGTACGTCACCACCTGATAAAGGGTTTGATTAGTTCCCGGTCAAAATTGTCTGTGTTCAATTTGCTTCCGTCTTGGAATTCCACTTCTCCAGGGGTTATCTTGCGGATCCACTTGCCTGTGAGGCAGGAAAGCGATCCCGGGATGTCCACATCCTCGTAGGGTATCGATTGGTTAGCTTGGATTTGGGGTGTTACCCGGGGTGTCATCACTTGATCAGCCAGGAATGTGTCACACTCCACCTTACTCAGGGTATCCTCGTACTGCTCCAGTTCACAGTACTTGAAGAAGCCCCCACCCTGCCAATTGACCTCTTTGGAAATGCCGGTTTGCTCTCCGGCCAGCACCCTTTTCATTCTGGGGAGCACATATGTGTTAAAGTGATCTCCCATCTCTACCCCTATCCATTTTCGTTTCATCTTCTGTGCCGCTGCAGTGGCGGTTCCTGAGCCCAGGAAGAAGTCCATCACCAGGTCCCCTTCTGCAGAGGCTGCCTCATAGACACGTTTTAAAAGATCTTCTGCATTGCGAGTGGGAAAGGCGGGGTCCTGGGAATAGCTCTGGATGTTTGTCCAGTTGGAATCGATTTTTTTGGGTGGGTTTTTCAGCTCCGGTATGAACTCGCAGGAGCCGCATTGTGGACAGCCCTTCCATTCCCCTTCATAGTGCTCATACCCGCACCCGCGGCAGCGGAAGCGCACCCACCCCTTGCTAACCCAATGATCGATCAGCTCCTGTTTCAAACCCCAGTGTCTCCCCTGGGGGGGTTCTAAATTATAACCAAAAACCAGGCGATTTTTGTTTGACTTCCTGACACCCGGGTAGTGTACAAAGGTAAGCCAGTTTGTTTCGCGGTGTTCGTAGATATCTCTCGGCTTCCCTGCTTCTGTTTTTGAGTAAAAGAAGAGGGAGTCAGTGGCTACCAGCAGTTTGTTTTTTGGCCTGTTTTTGAATCCCTGATCTTTTGATGATAACCTCATTTTTGAAGTTTTCCGGTCCGAAGATTTCGTCCATTAACAGGCGCACATACATGTTGCCGTTGTAGTCACAGCGAACAAAGATGCAGCCGCTTTCACTCAGTATCTGCTGTGCCAGCTGCAGCCTGTTTTCCAGCAGGGTGGTCCAATGGGCATCTTTGTATTTGACGGAGTAGGAGTAGCCGGGGTCCTGCTCACGGTTAAATGGGGGGTCGATGTAGATTGTCTGCACCCTGTTTTGAAACTTGGGAAGTATGGTGTTCAGGGCCTGGTAGTTTTCGCTCTTGATCAGCCATCCGTCAAGCTCTTGATCCAGGTTGTCAAAAAGGGAAAGGATCTCTGTTTGGAGATCCTTAAAGTAGTTTGTATCGATAGGAAGATGGCAGTAGCTGCCGGAAAGGCTTTCCTCCGGTGAGCTCTCTGAGCCCTCTTCGAAAATGTCTGTTATCTGAAAATCCTCATTTACCAGCCCTAGTTCCCGCCACTCGTCGATTTGGATTTGGCTGCCCGGGTGAGAGGCCAAACGCCTGAGGATGTCCGAATCTTTTTGGGCAATCCGGTCGAGGGTGATCACATAGTTTGCTTTCAGGATAAATTTGGGCTTGTTCCAGATGTGCAGCAGCTCCTCTTCAAATTGGCTGATCAATGAAATGGTCTGCAAAGATATCTTTTGGAGCGCCTGCATTTTCTTGACCTGCTCTTCATTCCAAACGATGCCTCTATCATAGAGATTCTGGCAGATCCAAAGGCCAAACTGCTCCTTCAGGAAGCTGTGTGCATCTTTGTTAATAAAGTAATCCCTCTCTCCCTGGCTTTCGAATAATGAGATCGCCATCCTGATCGTTTCCTCATCTACCTGAACCCCTTCCGTGTGGAACTGGCGCAGGATTTCCTTGATCTTGTTTCTCTTCCGCCGCTCCGAGGTGATGACTGCTATCATAAGGGTGCTGTCCCCTTTTTTTTCGCGGAATTGATAGATGATCTTCTGTTTGTCATTTGACTTCTTGTCATTCAGATTGGAAACATCGAAATAAAACCTAAACCCGTTCAGTTCCACCTCCAGGTCTGCGAAAGGGCGGTCAGTTTTCACATAGTAGAGCATATGGGTTGCCCAGTGAGGAAAAATATTGTTTCCTCTGTTATAAGCCTTATCATAGAAACCATGGTTTTGGGGTGTATCACAAAAGCAAATAGAACCGGTCGGGCTGAGGTAGTGGCTGAAAAGGTGTAGAGTTTTTCAAAAATCTCTTCTCGGTATTCTGGGAAGTGGACGAGTTGGTTGATTTCATTCTTGAGAGAGGGGATGATATGCTTTTTATAGTAGTGTGACCTGATCTGCATTAACTTAATGTAGCCTGATTGTCCTTTTACCTGTGTCCCAACAAAAAAACATTCAAGAATTTTGAAGAAGGACTGTTCTTTTGTCAACAGCTTTCCCTCCAAAAATGAGCAGCTGTATCTCAATCATATCATAATAATCTACTGCTGTGTCCTATATTCAACCGCTTATTTTTCAAATGGTTTGCTTATTTCCGGTGGTTCAGGTATATTGGTTTTCAGAAAAGTAAATGAGAGAGGTGAGAATTTTGGCTGTTGCCATCTTAAAAATCATTGTTAATATAGTCGGGTTTTATCTTGCTGCGCGGTTTTTCCCCGAGATCACATATGATCATCCATCAGCACTGCTCTGGGCGGGACTGGTACTCGGTGTGGTGAATGTTCTGGTGAGGCCGATACTGGTTCTGCTGACACTGCCCATTAAAATTTTAACCTTCGGGCTGTTTACACTGGTGATCAATACTCTTATGGTTTTGCTTACCGCTTCACTGATTGGGGGTCTGCACATTCCGGGCTTCTGGCATGCTTTTGCTGTGGCCATCTTTATATCTATTTTAAATATGTTCTTTTTTAAATAATTACTGGGGGTGTTTGATCGCTTTTATCTTATAACAGTATATACCCCCGGGCGCATTGACTTCGGTTTTTTCCCCGGCCTTTTTCAATAGCAGGGATTTTCCCATAGGGGAAAGGTAAGAGATATCGCCATTTTCTACAGTGCTTTCATAGGGTGTGACAATTCGGAATTCGTATGATTTCTTGCTCTCGGCGTCTTCAACCTCTACGCGGCTTCCGATGGTCACAAAGGGAAACATATCATGCTGTTCTTCTGAGATACTGGCATTGCGCACAAGGTTATCAACTTTCATGACATAGTCATCAAAGAGTTTTTCAAAATCCCTGCGCTCATCGGTGGGTTCCGGAAAGTATTCATTGAGAAGTTGGTTTTTTCCTTCTTCGATATCCAGCAGGTGTTTGACAAGGTTTTCGAAGGTCGCTTTGGAGAATTTGTATGTTGTGGACACTCTGATCAGCCTCCTTGAGTACCCATTTAATGTCACTTCTATAAATAATAAAAAGTATAGGGACATTTTGCGGCTGAAGCAAAACACCCTGAATTATACGTTATCATTAATGACGATCACTGTCAATAGTGTATGAATTTAACATTTACTACAAAAAGTAATGCACATTACTATATCAATATTCGGGAGAGAAAAGTAATGCAGCTTTCAATACCTGGGCTGGTTTTGAAAATCATAGAGGAACTGCACATGGCTGGATATGAGGCTTATGCTGCCGGTAACACCGTGCGTGACTGCCTCATCGGACTGGAACCTGAGGAGTTAAAAGTGATAACCGATGCTCCTGCCGAGATGGTGGGTGTTCTTTTTGACAGGGTTTATCCATCCAGGAATGATGATGGTTCAATGACGGTGTTCAGCGACCAGGTTCCTGTGAGGGTAATCTGCCTGGGGGAATGGATGACTGAACTGCGTCACTATAGCTTCACAGTAAATGGCATCTCCTTTGACCCCTTTACCGAGCAGTTGGTCGATCCCTGGGAGGTGTCTCGCTCATTGAACTCCGGGGTGGGGGTCATTCAGGCTGTAGGGGATCCCACAGCCAGGTTCCAAGAAGATCCCAGACAGCTATTAGAAGTGTTCTATTTAATGAAGCGCTTCGACGATGCAGGGACGGAGTGGCACCTTGAGCCGGAAACATGGGATGCCCTTGTGCAGTGTTCCTCTACAATCCGTACTCTACCTTTAAAAGAAGTAGGCAAACTGATCGATAGGATCATTGTCGGCCGGCGGCCTGCTCTCTATTTTGAGGAAATGCGTCGCTCCGGACTGCTCAAATACATTCTGCCGGAGCTTGATGACACTTACGGGATCGCAGAGAACGGGCAAAATATAAAGGATGTGTTTGATCATACTATGCTTGTCGTGCAGAAAATCCGGCCGGAGCTGCACCTGCGCTGGGCGGCACTTTTGCACGACATCGGGAAACCCCACTGCATCAGCTATCAGGGAGATCGTGTGCATTTTTACGGACACCAGGTTATTGGTTCTGTAATATCGCGCCGTATTCTAGGGAGGTTAAAATACAGCAAGGAGTTTATTGAAAAGGTTTCCTTTCTTGTCTTTCACCATATGTACCCCACACCCAGGACAAAAAAGGCGGTGCTGAGGTTTGTTAATAAAATTGGGCTAAAAAATCTTGGGGATCTTTTAGAACTGCGCCGCGCCGATATTATGGGAGGGAAGTATAAGAACCTCGGCAGGTTGGAGCACTTCAAAAAAGAGATCGATGCCGTTCTCTTTGAACTGCCCCCTTTCTCCATTAAGAATCTGGAAGTTGACGGCTATGATGTGATGCAGGTGCTGGGAGTAAAACCAGGACCTATAGTAGGCAGTGCCCTGCAGTTTCTCTTCGAGAGGGTCAAGGAAAACCGTGACCTGAATAAAAGGGAGATACTGATTAAAATGCTGAAAGAAGAATTCGGTGAAATTCGAAAATGACCTCCCCCTGTGGCGACGTTCTTGTAGCGAAGAGTTTGGCATGGGACAAGAGAACCATTCCCGCGTCCCGCGCGTCGAGTGAGACGCGAGAGTGAGACGCGAGAACCGTCCCCGCGTCTCAGGGGGAGAACTTCCAGGTGGTGTGAGAGGGTTTCTCAGGAGGCACCTTTGCTCCGCCTGGTGGATGGCGTGGGGCGTGCACAATAGTGACACTGTTGAAGATTTTTTCCTCAATTTCGATCAGTTCTCCGTTCCGATAGCGCCAGGTTCGCAGTTCCACCCTGGGGATTACAGCAGTTACCTCATGGGGGACAGGCAGTGTGGAGAAGCGGGAGACCTTCATCGTCAAACCGGCGATATTGATGCTCACTTCATCTTTCTGCAGGGCCATATTTCCCCCACCCCCATTCATAGGATTCCTGGTCTATCATATTCATTATATGTCTTCTTTGGTACAATAAGGTTTTATCCTTGTTGTTGCAAAGGGTCACGGGGAAGCTAACTTCGTTCAAGATTGGCCATCCTGGCTTTGGTACGGAATCGGGCAGAAGTAGCGGGAAAGCTATCTTGGTTGAGGATGGAGATTTCAAAGGACTTATCTGCACCCAGTTGATCTGATAACTGGTGATGTGAAGAAGGTGGATGGAGATAGGACTCGCCAATCTAAGTCGCAGAGTAAGATACATGCTACTCTGGAAGAAGGTGGATGGAGATAGGACTTGCCTGCACGGGCGAGTTTTTCTATTTTCTCACGATGACAAGGGGTGTCTGTTCATCGGCATTCCCGGCGGGATTATCCTTGAAAACTCGCAAGAGGAGTTGTATATTGGCACCTTTGGTTGCTGCCAGGATCTGTGTTCTGCCGAGATCATTGGCATCAACAATGGCTGCCTCCACTCCGAAGCGTTTCTTGATGGCAGCCACCACTTTTTCAGGGTTCTTCGGCCCCAGGACGATATACTTGTCGAATGGGGGAACTGTGCCGGTGATATCATCGATCAGTGCCGCCTGTTTGCCTGCCAGGCGATAAAAGTCCCCTTTTCGCTTCATGAAAACCCTGGTCAGCGAGCTGACAATAAAGGCGATTACTGTGCGCAGGGTGCCCTCTTCATTTATAACAGCCTGCAGTGCAAAGGGGGAAGAAAGGCTGCCATCCTGATGGATGAATTGGGAGATGAGCAGTGCCCAAATTCCTGGTTTGACATTTTCCGGCCTGATGATCCTACCCTGGGAGATGGCCACAACGGTCTCCGCTATTGCCAATATATCACCCTTGCGGAGTTGGTGTGAGGCATATCTATCGATCACCTCCAGCAGGTTATCATCAGGTGTAATAATTTTGGTGTTCACAGGTATCGCCTGTGCTGTCATCTTGCTCAACCGCCTTTTACCTGTTTTTTTGTTAAGGGCAGGGATATTTCAGCCATTTTCCACTGGATTCCCTTCCTCCCTACCACCTGGTAATAGATAAGCATCTTCAGGTAGGGAAGCTCCCGTACTAAAGAGGAAATATATACGCCGCTGCGAATATTCACGACCAGTTCTACAGTGAAATAATCATTTTTTTTGAGGATCAGTGACTCCCAGTAGCCATTTTTCCGTATGGTGTTTCTGATGAGGCGGAGGTGTGATCCGATTTCCAGATCCTTCATGATTTTTCCGCAGTGGACAGGCTGACAGAAAACATTATTAACCATCCCCTGCTGCTCACCATTATTGGAAAGGGGGATCAGGCAGCTGCAGTGGATCTCGCCGCCGGCAAAATCATGTTCAACACTAAATTCGTAAGCAGCTGCAGTATCCAATAAGATGTTATGATTACCAAGGCGCCAGTAATAGACCGCAAGTGCAGCAGAGAGAGTGCCGGCGCAGGCAAGAAAAGCTACCAGGAACCCCAAATCAACTACCCCCTCCTTTTTTGGATCACAGATCACAGGGACTATTCATTAACTTATATGCTGAAGGGATAGTGAACATAACTTATCCGGTGGTAACCCAAAATAACGCCCCAAAGTGGTACCAATTTGCTCTGCTTTCCATATAATAAAGCGAATCATTTGGTAAGGAGGCGAGTTTGTGTTACGAGTTCCCAGAAAATTTGACTTGGTTGTCGGGCGCGGGGAGGGTACGACCCCTTTAAATGCATTTGATGCCGCCCTGCTGGATGCGGGTATCGGTAATCTCAATTTGGTGCGTGTGAGCAGCATCTTACCGCCAGGGGCACAGTTGTCACCAGGGCTTCAGATTGCGCCGGGAACCCCAACTCCAACTGCGTACGGATATATTACCAGCAGCACTCCCGGGCAGATAATTGCAGCATCTATTGGAGTGGGCATCAGCAGCCAGGATACTTATGGTGTGATCATGGAATTTGAAGGGTTCTGCACGAAAGAGGAAGCAGAAACAAGGGTGCGGCAGATGGTAGAGGAAGGTTTTCAGATGCGCAATCTCTCTTTGAAGGAGGTGCTCGTCCAGGGGATTGACCACAAAGTTGAGAAAATTGGGTCAGTTTTTGCTGCCGTTATAATGGATTATTAAGGATGATCCATATCCCTTAAGTTGACGGTTTTTGCGGTGCTGGTGTATAATTAGATACGATAACAGATGCTTTCTTACTATTGTACCAGGAATTACGCCATTATTAAGGTAAGAATTACGCCATGCAACTTGGTCTGGGGGGGAGGGAGAAATGGTCATGGCTGAGGTCAAGGTCGGGAAAAATGAATCACTGGAAAGTGCTCTGCGGCGTTTTAAACGATCCTGCCAGAAGTCTGGTGTTTTAGCCGAGGCCAGGAGGCGGGAACATTATATGAAGCCTAGTGTACGCAGGAAAAAGAAGTCCGAAGCAGCGCGCAAACGCCGCTGGTCCTGATAAGGAGTGATTTTTTATGTTCTTTACAGGATCGCCTCTATGAGGATATGAAAAAAGCTATGAAAGCCCGCGAAGCCGGTAAGTTAAGACTTTCAGTGATTCGGATGTCCCGTGCCGCTCTTAAGAATCGAGCGATCGAACTCGGGCACGACCTGTCTGAAGAAGAGATCATCGAGGTTTTAGCTAAAGAAGTCCGGATGCGACGAGATGCTTTGCCGGAATACCGGCGCGCCGGAGATCCGGAGAAGATTGCGGAGCTTGAGTCAGAGATTGAGATTCTAATGGAATACCTTCCCCAACAGTTAAGTAAAGACGAGATTACGCAGTTAGCAACAGAAGTGATAGTTTCAGTAGGAGCTGACAGTGAGCGCGATCTAGGAAAGGTGATGGGTGTCCTGATGCCCAAAGTGAAGGGACGTGCTGACGGAAAATTGGTCAACCAGGTCGTTAGAGAACTCCTCACATCAGGACATTGAATACTGGGCATTATCTGGTGAAACGGCGGGCCTCGTGCCCGCCTTGATTTTTTTCGATAACTGCTGTTTCCCGCCTGTTCTCTTTCATTTTGGAAATGCATAAGATGGTAAAGAAAGAGAAAGGTGGGATTTTTTTGTCCGGAGAAAAGAAGAAGCGGATGGAGTTTTTGGCCAATTACCTTGAACTTCCCAAAGATCTGCTCATGAATCTGCCCCGTATTACCCTCCTGGGAGATATGCAGCTGCATATAGAAAATCATCGCGGCATTATGGAATACACTAAAGAAAAGATACGCATCAGCACCAGTCTGGGTGAAATGGTTATTATCGGGGAGGGGTTGGTACTGCGCAATATTTTCCCGGATGAAATTGCAGTTGACGGCAAAATCAGAGCTCTCAACATCCTGGAATGATTGAAAAACAGGATAAGGGGGCCTGGCAGCTGTGATCATGAAGAAAATTTGGGCATACCTTCTTGGATACATTATTTTAGTAGTGGAGGGAACCCACCCGGAGCGTTTTATTAATATGGCTTTTACCAGAGGGATCCACCTGTGGGATCTCACCTGGAGTGACACTGACACCCTTATGGTAAAGGTTTACGCCCAGTCTTTCCGGACTCTGCGCCATGTGGCGAGACAGAGCAACTGCCGGATTTGCATTCTCAGGAAGCAGGGGCTTCCCTTTGTGGTTTTCCGTTTCCGGCGCCGCCGCATGTTGTTGGCCGGTGCACTAATTTTCTTCATCATACTTTACTTCTTGTCATCACTGATCTGGACGGTAGATGTCACAGGAACACGCAAAATATCAGCCGCCCGTGTGAAAGACCTGGCAGCTGTCAAGGGTCTGAAGCCGGGCAGTTTTTGCTTCATGGCAAACAGAGATCAGGTGGAGGACTATCTCCTGCGTGAGCTTCAGGGCATATCTTATATAGAGGTGAAAGTAGGCCCTCGCTCCCAGGTGAAGGTTGTAGAAAAGATCGATCCCCCTCGCTCCCAGGGGCCATGTCATGTTGTTGCTAAAAAAGATGGAGTTATCGATAGCATTCTTGCCTTGAACGGGCAGCCTAAGGTGGAAGAGGGAGACCTGGTGCGAAAGGGGCAGGTGCTTATTTCCGGGGCTATTTATCCGCCACCCCCGGAAGAGGATTCCACCGCTCCAAAGCCACCGCCTTCTGCTCAAAAACCCTTGCGCTATGTCAGTGCTCAGGGTATTGTATACGGTAAGTTCTGGTATCGTTTTTATGGAGAGGTCTTCCGTGATGAGGTGGTTGAGGAGAAAACAGGGAGAAGTGCGCGCATATACTGCATTAAATTGGGTAACAAGGAAATAATTATTAAGGGGCCGCATAGTATACCGTACAAATATTACAGATCGCAAACATGGAGAAGTAAATTTCCGCGTTGGAGGAATAAAACTTTACCTGTCGAATTTGTTACAATAGAAGCAGAGGAGATCAAACATGTCCGCCTCCGGCGCAGTTATGAAGAAGCGGTTGATGCAGCCGCCGGCAGTGCCAGGAAAAAGGAAGCCAAAGGAATACCCAAAGGGGCAGTACCGGTTAAGCGTCAGTACAAGGTGCTGGGGACTGAGGATGACAACCCGGTGCGGGTGGTTCTTACTGTAGAAACCAAAGAAGATATTGGTGTCATTCGTGGTTTCACACCATAGGCGTTTGCTCGGGGCGGAATCTTAAACAGCTAAATATAATGGGGACGGTGACATCCTGCCTCTAATGGAGGTCAGATGCCGGAAGTAGGAAGTCGGAAAGATGCCGGAAGTAGGAAAGGAGTAAAAACTCGTCAATACCGATTCCACAAATTCGACATCTGTCATCCTGCCTCAAACATTCTGACATCAGGCATCAGACATCTAATGAAATAGGGGGTTGAGAAATAGCTTGACAGGCTGTGCAGAAGCTAAAATATCGGTAAATGATAATGGTGCTGCATGTAATCTCTTTGGTAGCCTTGATTCTAACCTCAAGTTTATCGAAGAGAAGAGTGCTACAAGTATTATCGCCCGCGGTGATGAGATCATTGTACGGGGTGATCAGAAAGCGGTCAGGAGTACCATCGCCCTTCTGGAGCAGTTGATTGCCTGGAGCAAAAAAGGGAATTCTGTTACGATCAGTGATATCAATTACGCCTGGCATCTTGTCAATGGAAGCTCCCGGGATAACCTGGTCGAGATCCGGTCTGAAGTGCTGTTGACGAATCATCGCGGTAAATCGGTGTACCCGAAGACCGCCGGGCAGGCGCGCTATATTCAGGCAGTCAAGGATAATGATGTGATCTTCGCCATCGGTCCCGCAGGAACAGGAAAGACATACCTGGCAGTTGTTATGGCTGTAAGAGCCTTCAAAAACAAGGATGTCAACAGGATCGTCCTTGTGCGCCCCGCAGTGGAGGCAGGAGAGAAACTGGGCTTTTTGCCCGGGGACATCCAGGAAAAGGTTGACCCCTACCTGCGTCCCCTTTATGATGGGCTGTATAATGTATTGGGAGCTGATCAGGCACAGCGCTATATGGAGCGCAATGTCTTTGAGGTTGCTCCGCTTGCTTATATGAGGGGCCGCACCCTGGATGACTCCTTTGTTATCCTGGATGAGGCTCAGAACACTACTCCAGAGCAGATGAAGATGTTTTTAACCCGCCTTGGTTTCGGATCCAAGGCAGTTGTTACCGGAGATATCACCCAAATCGACCTTCCCAAGGGACAATCCTCCGGGCTGGTTGAGGTGCAAAAGATACTGCAAGGTGTGGAGGGGGCAGCGTTTATTCATCTCACAGGAGATGATGTGATCAGGCACCCTATGGTGCAGAAGATCATTGAAGCATATGAGCGCTACGAATCCCAAACAAAATAACCTCCACTAAATTATTGGGAGTGAAAATCCATGCTGGACTTGCGCAGGGGGAATACCCTGCTCCGGCAGACCTGGAAAAAGTATACCAGCAACCCTGTTTTTCGGCGAGTAGGATGGGGAGTTATATTCTTCCTGGCTGCTGTTTTTATTGTGGGCAGCGGTTTAACCTCAAGGGGATACTCATTTAAAGAAGGACAGGTGTGCCCTACAAATATATATGCTCCGCGGGCTATCGTTTATGTGGATGAAGCAGAAACTGAACGCCTGCGTCGCAATGCAGTCAGCCAGGTAGAGAAATCCTATCAGGAGGATACCGGTGTTTTAACGCGGCTGGATGAAAAGGTTAAAAATGCCTTTGACAAGGTTCGAAAACTTCGGGATACAGAGATTCAGCCCGCAGAGAAACTCCAGCAGCTGCGCACTTATTTGGCACAGGAGATGGGGATTCCTACCGCTGAGCTGGAGGCTATCCCTACCAGTTCCCTTGAGTCATTGCTGCAGGGGAAAGAGCAGGAACTGGACAAAGCTGAGACATTAAGTGTAGGTTTGCTTCAGGAAGAACTGCGCTATGGTCTTAAAGCTGATGCTCTGCCTAATGCCAAGGAAAGCATTGCGGAAAAGGTTTCCAATTCCGATATCACCAGGGAGTGGAAACCGACGGTTTCGGCTGTATTGGTAAATACCATTCGCCCGAATCTTATTTTCGACAAGGAAACCTATGAGCGAAGGGTTGCCCAGGCTGAGGCTGAGGTGCCCATTGTAGAGCGCACATATAAAGCCGGCCAGGTGATTGTGCGTGAAGGGGATATCATCACTAAGGTTCACCTGGCTGTTCTGCGTCAGTCAGGATTGATGCGGGGGCAGGCAGCCTGGCCTCAGGTGCTCGGGGTGACGCTGTTTGTCTTACTGATCGGGGTTTTAATAGTATTATATCTTTATCGATCCCACAGAGAGATACTGGAGCGCGAACAGTATCTGATTCTTTACGGGCTGGTAGTTACCCTGACCATACTGATAGCTAAAGCGGTTTCAGTGATTACGATCAGCCCGCGCCCGGAAATTGCTGTACTTGTAGGCTACCTGCTTCCGGTTGCCGGTGGAGCTATTTTGATCTCCGTTCTTCTGGATAAAGGGCTGGCTGTGTTTACTGCTTTTATTTTCAGCGTTCTTGTGGGAGTGATGACGAACGGCCAGTTATCCTTTGCCCTGGTAGGGTTTGTGGGAAGTATGGCCGGTATTTTCGGTGTTGGGGTCATTGGCAGCAGATCAGATGTGGTCAGGGGTGGGGCTTTCATATCTCTGGCCAATGTTGGCATGATCCTGATCCTGGGACTGCTCAATGAAACCCCTTTGACAATGGTTCTGGCGGGGATGGGGATGGGTGTCTTAAACGGAATTATCTCCTCTATCCTGGCTCTGGGTTCTCTCCCTTACCTGGAGGGAGCCTTCGGGATCACCAGCTCAGTGCGGCTGCTGGAACTTTCTAATCCCAGTGAACCTCTGCTCAAGCGCCTGCTTCTGGAGGCACCGGGCACCTATCATCACAGCATCCTGGTGGGGAACCTGGCTGAGGCAGCTGCAGAGGCAGTTCACGCAGACCCCCTTCTGGTGCGGGTGGGGTCATATTACCATGATGTCGGTAAGCTAAAACGACCCTATTTCTTTATCGAAAACCAGATGTCGCGGGAGAATCCCCATGACAAAATCGCTCCTAGTTTAAGCACACTGATCATTACATCACATGTCAAAGACGGGCTGGAACTTGCACGTGAACATAAGCTTCCTCCGGATCTTCAGGGAATAATTGAACAGCACCATGGCACAAGCCTTGTTGCCTATTTTTATCAGAGGGCTTTAGAGAGTGAGCGTCCGGAGCTGGTTACAGAAGAGGAATTCCGTTATGATTCTGTTAAACCCCAGAGCAAAGAGGCTGCCCTGGTGATGCTTGCAGACAGCGTAGAGGCGGCAATTCGTTCCTTACAGAAGCCCACACCTGGGCGTCTGGAGGGACTGACCAGGAAGGTAATTAAGGAAAAACTACATGATGGTCAGCTTGAAGAGTGTGATCTGACCTTTAAGGATTTGAATAAAATTGCTGTTGCCTTTGTGCGGGTATTGGGAGGAATCTTCCATTCGCGGATCGAGTATCCGGAGGCAGCATTGATCACAGAACTGGAAAGGAGGAAGTCCCGGGGTGCAGCTGTTAATCAGCGAGGAGCAGAGTCAGGTTGATGTCGGTTCAGAGATCAAGGACCTAATCAGAGAAGCGCTGGGAAAGCTTTTAAAGGAAGAAGAATTCTCTCAGGAATTTATTGATGCTGCAGAGGTAAGCATGATCCTTACAGATGATCAAAAAATGGCGGTTCTCAATGAGCGCTACCGTGGAGTCGCAGGCACAACAGATGTGTTATCCTTTCCCATGATGGATGGCGATGATGACTTAGTTGACTTAGATGGCCTTCAGGATGAATTTTTGCTGGGGGATATTGTTATCTCTGTGCCCAGGGCACTTGAACAAGCCCGGGAGTACGGGCATTCCCTTGCCCGAGAGATGCTTTTTCTGGCTGTTCACGGCATGCTGCACCTCTTGGGATATGACCATCAGCTAAAGGCTGATGCGGCCAGAATGAGATCAAAAGAAAAGAAGGTACTTAAAATGGTAGATTTAGCTGTGGAGCCTGATGAGGATGGGAGAACGGAGATTTAAAGAGAGTTTTCGGGATGCCTGGGCAGGTATCAGCTATAGTATTCTTACCCAAAGGAACATGAAGATCCATTTGGCGGCTGCTGTTTTTGTCCTATTAGTATCCAAACTTTTGAGATTAAACCGTCTGGAGTTAGCTCTGGTGGTTTTTGCTATCACCCTGGTTCTGGTAGCGGAGATGTTTAATACAGCGGTGGAAAAGACAGTGGATCTTTATATCAACACCTATCACCCTGGTGCCCGTTTGGCCAAGCATATTGCCGCAGGAGCGGTTTTGGCCGCTGCCATCAATGCTGTGATCATTGGCTTGATTGTTTTTATACCGCATCTAGTGGGGTCAGGCTTGAGTAATTTACTTTCTGTAAGTGGTAACTTGATGAGCGTGATCCTCAGACTGTAATCATCACATAGCAGCAAGGGCAGCCACTGCATTTGAACGATCACAACTTTGGGATCCCCAAACAGTATCGTATCGAGTTGTAACTGAAGGAGGAGCGACAATGGGCAGCATCAGTGACCGCGAACTCCTGGAAATGGCCAGAAAGGCGGCCATGTTTGCCTACTCTCCCTATTCCGGTTTTTCTGTGGGAGCGGCTATCCTCAGCAGGGAGGGGGCTGTATTTACCGGCTGCAATGTGGAAAACGCATCCTTTGGCTTGACAGTCTGTGCTGAAAGGGTGGCCCTCTTTAGGGGGGTGGCTGAAGGCTATACGGAGTATGAAGTGTTGGCTCTCTGGGCACCGGAACCTGTCTGGCCCTGTGGAGCATGCCTCCAGTGCCTGGCGGAGTTTGCCCCCCATATAAAGATTATTCGCCAGGGAGAGAAGGATGAATTGGAGGAAATTCAGTTAAAGGAGCTTTTGACTTCAGCTTTTTTCTTGAACCGCAGATAAAAGAATGGGGTGTTTTTTATTAAATCAGGATTTGCATGTATCATAGGAAGGCCAAATGTAGGGAAATCAACACTTCTTAACCAGTTTATGGGCCGTAAGGTGGCTATTGTTTCAGATAAACCCCAGACCACCAGAAATCGCATTCTGGGGATCTTGACAACAGAAGACGCCCAGGCTGTTTTTATCGATACCCCTGGAATACATAAGCCGCGCCATAAACTGGGGGCATACATGACGCGCCTGGCACAGGAAACTCTGGAAGAGGTTGATCTGGTGATCCATGTTGTGGATGCCTCTGTTTCACCTGGTACAGGAGAGGAGTATATTCTCGAGCAGCTGCGGGATGTGAGCACACCGGTTCTTCTGGTATTAAATAAAATAGACCTGATCAAGAAACAGGAACTGCTGCCATTGATCGACTGGTTTTCTAAGAGGTACGATTTTCAGAATATTGTTCCGGTTTCCGCCTTGACTGCGGAAAATTTAGATAAGTTGAGGGAGCTAATCGCCGCTAATTTGAAGGAAGGCCCCTTTTTTTATCCCGCTGAAATGGTGACTGATCAACCGGAGAAGTTTGTTGCAGCGGAGATTATCCGTGAAAAGGTGCTTCATCTAACCCGTGAGGAGGTTCCCCATGCGGTTGCTGTTGTTATCGAAGAGATGAAGGAGCGCGAAAACGGGCTCTTTTATATAAATGCTGTCGTCTATGTGGAGCGGGACTCCCAAAAGGGCATTATCATCGGCCGCGGCGGCAGGATGTTGAAGGAGATCGGTCAGCTTGCCCGCCAGGAACTGCAGGCCATTTTAGGCAATAAGGTCTACCTCGACCTGTGGGTAAAGGTAAAGAAGGACTGGCGGGATGATGAAGCTGTCCTGCGCTCATTTGGCTACGAATGAGATGCGGCGGGGACGGTTCCCGGTGCATTTCTGCCCGTGCGCGGGGCGCGTGCGCGGGGGACGGTTCCCGGCGCATTTCTGCGTGCAAGGTGCAAGGGGGACACGGTTCCCGGCGCATCTCTGCGTTGGGGATTCACCCCTGGCGCACGCACCTCAAACTTCTGACTTCTGGCCTCTGACTTCTGTTTTTTTAGTGGGGTGTTAGTATAATGAGAGATGAGTTGGCGAAGTATATTGAACACACTTTATTGCTGCCGCAGGCTGTGGAGAGTGACTACGAGCGTCTCTGTCGGGAGGCACTGGAATACGAGTTTCATGGGGTCTGTGTTCCCCCCAGCAGGGTTCGGCTTGCCTGTTCCATCCTTGACGGAAGTGATGTGCGGGTTGTTACTGTAGTGGGCTTTCCCCTGGGCTTTCAAACCACTGCAGCCAAGGTGTTCGAAGCAGAAAACGCCCTGGCAGAGGGTGCCCAGGAGCTTGACCTGGTGATAAATATCGGTTTATTGAAAGAGGGGCTGTGGACTGCTGTAGAGCAGGAGATCTCCTCCATAGTACGAGCTGCAGAAAGAGCTGCCGATTCTGGCGAGGAAAGTCCTGTGATCAAGGTGATCATAGAAACCTGCTACCTGACTGATAAAGAAAAAAGCACTGCTGCACAGATAATACATGCCGCCGGCGCTGATTTTGTGAAGACATCCACAGGTTTTGGCCCTCAAGGGGCGAGTGTAGAGGATGTTGCACTCCTTCATGAAACAGTGCGCGGTGAACTGCGGATCAAGGCTGCCGGAGGGATCAGAACAAGGGATCACGCCATGGCTTTAGTCAAGGCAGGGGCGGTTCGCCTGGGGACGAGCCGGGGCCCTGATTTAATAAAATAAAAAATATTTGATAGCTGTTGCAGGATTTTCGCTGTCAGGGTAGAATAAATAATCTCTATAGATACAATTACATAAAAGTTATGAAACAAATGCGGTCCTCCGAGTCTTTCGGCCTGTCGCTACAGAGCTAATGGCCGATAAACCGATAGGGTGTATCTGGAAACGGGTGCGCCTCCCATTGTGAAAAGGAGGATTTAATGATGTTATTCCTGCTTTTTCGGAGTGGCCACATTTAAAAAGTGGTCACTTTTTTATTTGCAAACGAATATGGTGGTTGGCTCGAGACCTACAGAACTTAGTCCTGGTTACCCAGTGGTTTAGGGTATATGGTGAGGGTTAACCACCACATTTTTTTAAGTTTGGCCTGTACAAGGATACCAGTTTTAATATTGGTATGGGCCATTAGTCCAATTATTAAGGATGTTTAACATTAATTTTTATTTATAGAAGGAAATTGGATTCGTGTGAAGAATCATATAATAAAACATAAAATGGTTAACCATCCTTAATTTATACAATACTTACACACTACTGATCCTCCGATTCTTTCAGCCTGCAGCGTTGCTGCCAGTGGTTGCTAGACCCTTAGGTGTACCATGAAATGGGTGTGCCTCTGAAGGGAGGAGTCTGCAATTCATCGGAGTGACACATATGTAAACTGTGGTCACTTTCTTATTATAGTTCCTGCGCTTGTCTCATAAGTATATACCATAATGGCTTACAATGATTGTTACTTCATCCATAGTAACGCGGCTATGAATAGTCGTTCGAACTGTCCGGCTGAACCTCAGAGGAAATAGGTGCTGGGGGGAGCACTGTGCCTGCACTGAGCAGCCGTTGGGCTAGGCATTTTTGCGCCATGGGTGGTGTCATAAGGGCTCGTCAGATTAATTGTCTGTAACGGGTTATGTGGCCAAGCCGAATCGGAATCCATGAAAGCGCAAGGATAACCTGGAACATATTTCAGGAATCAAGCTGTAAAGGGGTGATGTTTATAGGAAGCCGATAAATCAAATCCAAAACAAAAAAATGTGGGAGGAGGAACAAAATGAGCGAACTCAGTCGCCGTGGTTTTTTGAAATTGTGCGCGGGTTCGGTGGCTGCTGTCAGTTTGAGTCAGGTTCTTCTGCCGGAACTGGCGAAAGCCGCACCTGCCTCAGGAAACCCCCCGGTGATCTGGATTCAGGGAGCAAGCTGTACCGGATGCTCCATATCTCTTTTGAATTCAGGACAACCGGGCATGAAAGAGATCCTCACTGAAATCATTGACCTCAAGTTTCACCCTAATGTGTCGGCCGCAGCCGGCGATCTGGCTATGAAGGTCATCGACGACACAAGAGATGCCGGAAAATATTATCTTGTTGTTGAAGGGGCCGTGCCAACTAAAAATGGGGGGATCTACTGTACAGTAGGCGAACGGGATGGAAAACATGTAATCTTTCAGGACAGAGTCAAAGAACTGGCAAAAAATGCGGATGCTGTGATAGCTATCGGCACCTGCGCATCGTACGGGGGAGTAGCGGCAGCCAAGCCCAATCCCACCGGATGCAAGGGTGTAGATGCTGTTTTAAAGGAAGCGGGGATCGAAACCCCGGTTGTAAATATTCCTGGCTGTCCAATACACCCGGACTGGTTTGTAGGGGCACTGGCACATATTCTTCTTTTTAAAGAAGTACCGGAACTTGATAAAATCGGGAGGCCAACAGTGTTTTACGGAAAGTGTGTCCACGACAATTGCCCGCGACGGCAGTACTTTGATGCCAGTGTTTTTGCCAAGAATTTCAGCGAGCCTGGATGTCTATTGGAGATCGGATGCAAGGGTCCCCTTGCCCACTGTGACAGCTTTGATCGTCTGTGGAACAGCGGTGTGAACTGGTGTATCAAGTCGGGTGCGCCCTGTCTTGGCTGCACCGAAAAGGACTTTCCTGATTGTGCCACTCCTTTCTACGAGAGAATGCCTGGTGTGAACCTGCCTGGTATTACAGCAAGTGCTGATGCTGTAGGTGGTGTTCTGGGTGTTGCAGTGGCGGCCGGCATCGGTGCTCACCTGGTAGGGAGCATTGCCAAAGGCCGCACAGGCAAGAAAGAGGAAGGGGGGGGAGGAATAAATGCAGACGATCTCAGTTGATCCGGTAACAAGAATCGAAGGCCATTTGAAGATCGAGGTTGAGGTTGACGGGGGTAAGGTTGTCAGTGCCAAAAGTTCAGGTACGCTTTTCCGTGGGATAGAACTTATCCTGCAGGGTCATGATCCAAGAGATGCTCAGGAACTTGTTCAGCGCATCTGTGGTGTATGCCCGGTCGGACATGCTGCCGCCTCAGCATTTGCCCTGGATGATGCCTTTGGTATCGAACCCCCGGATAATGGCAGGATCCTTCGCAACCTGATCCTGGGGGCCAACTATATACAGTCAGATATCCTGCATTTCTACCATTTGGCAGCTTTGGATTATGTGAAGGCACCTGATACCATCCTGCCTCTTGCTCCCCGCTATGAAGGGGATTACCGGCTTCCGGACGATATCAACGCAGCTGCGGTTGATCACTACCTCAAAGCATTGGAGATGCGTAAAAAAGCTCATGAACTGTGTGCCATCTTCGGGGGGAGGGCGCCTGCACCCAGGTCGATTGTGCCTGGAGGGGTTACCGAAGTGGTTGATGCGGAAAAGATCTTACACTTTAAATATCGCCTGGCTGAGCTGATAGATTTTATTGACAACATCTATGTACCCGATGTTCTGGCGGTTGCGGATGTTTACAAGGACTGGCTTGATATTGGCCGGGGCTGCCAGAATATGCTGTCTTTCGGATGTTACCCACAGAAGGATGGCAGCAGATTTATCAAAGAAGGCACCTATATTGACGGCAAGGATGGCCGCTTTGATCCAGATCAGGTTACTGAAGATGTCAAGTACTCATGGTACAAGGATGACATTGATAAATCACCCAAAGAGGCAGTGGTTGCTCCTGACCACGAAAAGGCCAATGCTTACTCCTGGATGAAAGCACCGCGCTATGAGGGTAAGGTGCTGGAGGTGGGGCCACTTGCCCGCATGTGGGTAGACAAAGACCCCACAATCCGTGGTTTTGGAGAAAAGGCCTTTTCGGTGATGGGACGACATGCTGCGCGGGCCTTGGAACTCCAGAAAATAGCACACGCTATGAATGACTGGGTAATGGAATTAAAACCCGGGGAGCCGACCTGTGCTCCTCATGAACTACCGAAAGAGGCCACAGGTGTCGGCACTGTAGATGCTGTGCGTGGTGCCCTGGGGCACTGGATTAAAATTGAAGGAGGGCGCATTGCCAAATACAATTGCGTTGTGCCTACTACCTGGAACACCAGCCCCCGGGATGACAAGGATCAGCCCGGTCCTGTGGAACAGGCTTTGGTTGGCACGGAGGTCAAGGATGCGAACAATCCAATTGAACTGGTCCGTATTGTGCGCTCCTTTGATCCCTGTATTGCCTGTGCGGTGCATGTGATTACCCCGAACCGGAATGTTGGCGCATTCCGTGTTTATTAAGGGGGGATCACGATGAGGGGTTTGGAATATCGACATACGCGATCTGTGCGCTTTTTCCATTGGTGGAACGGTATTGCCATGATTCTGCTGGCCTTGACTGGTTTTTATATTCACACACCACATGGTTTTCCGATTTTTCCTTCAATGGATATCGCAAGAAAGATCCACTTTATCTGCATGTATGCCGTAGCAGCCGGTGTTATCGGGCGTCTCTACTACGCTTTTGTAACCAGGGACTCCAAAAACTTTCGGCCGCGCTCTGCTGATTTTGGGAATATGATAGGGCTGATGAAGTACTACCTATTCATCAGCGATGAACTGCCCGATTTCGGAGAAAAGTATAACCCTGGCCAAAAGATGATGTATCTGGGTTTTGTACCACTGATTATTATTCAGGGGTTTACAGGTTTCCTCCTCTACTGGCCTACAACCTTTAACCACTGGGCGACCGTTTTCGGAGGCATGCATGTGATGAGGATCGTCCACTATATTGTTGCCTGGCTCTTTGTATACTGTATAGCTGCACACCTCTACCTGGACTTCAGTGAGGGGTTGGCCAATATCGCAGGGATGATCACCGGTTACAGGCCTAAAGATTTTCATGGTCACAAAAAGAAGCGAGAAGCCGGGGTTCTTCCTGCCGGAACAGAGAAAACGGCAAAAGGTTAACCGCAGTCTGAAAGGAGAAAAGGTGACAGAGGGACGGTTCCTCTGTCACCTTTTCAGTTCTGGATCTCCCCCTCAGAACTGACGCATAGCCTCTAACTACTATGCCCGACAAGGGTTTCCAGAGACTAGAAGAAATATTTTATCGAAAAAGGAACTGGACAGCGGTAATTAATTATGAGACAATAGTGTGGGTTATTATCAAAGGGGGCCTGCACTATGACAAAACAATACGACAACCAAGTCTTGGTAAGCGGCAGATATTTCACCGAACAGGAACTGCAAGATGTTAAGGAAATAATACGCATGTTTCCGAAACTAAGCCTTACCGAGCTAGCAAATACGGTCTGTGAGAACTTAGATTGGGTAACACCGAATGGTCGGAACAAGACAGCTTCATTAGACCTACAAGGCTTTTAAAGAAACTTGAAGAAAAGGGGTCAATTACCCTACCAGCCAAACAAGAAGATAAGATTCACGACAACCGGGATCGGATTGAGTTTGGGGTACACACGAGGCCTGCTCAGTTGATAGAGGGAAGCGTGAGCGATTTTGAGCCCATCGGGTTAGAACTGGTAAGAAGTCGAGACGGCATTAGATTATGGAACGAATATGTTCATCGTTACCATACCCTAGGCTACAAGCGACCCTTTGGTGCCCATCAGCGCTACTTCATCACCACAGGGACAAGAGAAAAACCATTGGGATGTCTTTTATTTGCGGCAGCAGCCTGGGCGTTGACAGCACGTGACGAATGGATTGGCTGGACCCAGATACGACC
>NZ_CDRZ01000224.1 GCF_000946815.1 Syntrophaceticus schinkii
ATCGATCCCCCCTTCCATGAAGCAAAAGCAACTGGAACCCACAAAATGGCTGGCGTACTCAAGGGGGTCATATTGGCGATCTCACTGACATAGCGGGACACCTCTGTAAGCTGCCGCAGAGCAGCACTATCCAGAGAACAAAACCCCATCTTCAGCTGTAAATTGGGGATCACCGAACAGAGATTGGCATTCCCACACCGCTCCCCAAAACCGTTGATCGTTCCCTGAACCTGTCTCGCCCCATACCTGACAGCCATCAGGCTGTTGGCCACAGCCAGTTCCCCATCATTATGAACATGAATGCCCAGTGGTGTGCTGATCTCCTTGCAAAGCACGGTCAGCACCTGTTCGATCTCCTGGGGAAGGGTGCCGCCGTTGGTATCGCAGAGCACAATCCAGTCCGCTCCTGCCTTAGATGCTGCCTCCAGCGTCTGGAGAGCATAGACAGGGTTGGCTTTATAGCCATCGAAAAAATGCTCGGCATCGTAAACCACTTCTCTGCCCTGCTCTTTAAAGAAGTGCACACTCTCCCGGATCATATTGATGTTTTCCTCTAAAGTCGTTTTTAATGCTGCAGTGACATGAAAGTCCCAGCTTTTGCCGAAGATGGCCACTACCGGTGTCCCCGCGTCCAGCAGAGCCTTGATGTTGGGGTCGTCCTCTGCCCGGGATCCCGCTCTCCTGGTGGATCCAAAGGCAGAGATCTTGGCCTGCTTGAGGGGTTCTGTCTGTATCCTTTGAAAATATTCCAGATCCTTGGGATTGGAACCAGGCCAACCCCCTTCAATATAATGAACCCCCAGTTCATCCAGCTTTTTGGTGATCTTCAGCTTATCCTCTACGGTCAGGCTGACCCCTTCACCCTGAGTCCCATCCCTCAGTGTTGTATCGTACAGATATACTAAATCCCCAAATCAGTTCATCCTTTCAATATGTATTCTGCAACCAGGTCTCCCATGGCAGCTGTGGTAACCTCTTTACCACCGGACTGCATGAGATCCGGGGTGCGATAACCATCTTCCACCACATGGGAAACGGCATCTTCGATACTGCGTGCCGCCTCAGGCATGTCAAATGACAGATCAAGCATCATGGCAGCGGATAAAATCGTGGCCAGTGGGTTAGCCTTCTGCTGCCCGGCGATATCCGGGGCAGAACCATGTGATGGTTCATAGAGTCCTACATTCCCACCGATGCTGGCGGAGGCCAGCATACCGATCGATCCTGTTAAAACACTGGCTTCATCGGTCAGAATATCCCCGAAGGTGTTCTCTGTGACGATCACATCAAATTGTGTGGGCTTGCGCACCAGCTGCATGGAACAGTTGTCTACATACATGTGCTCCAGCTCCACATCCGGGTATTCCTTGCCCAATTCAGTGATCACTTCCCTCCACAGACGGCCGCTGGCCAGGACATTGGCTTTATCTACAGAGGTTAGTTTCTTGCGCCTCCTCTGCGCCATCTGGAAGGCAAGACGGCCGATGCGCAGGATCTCACCAGTTTTATAGACAAGAGTATCTACAGCCTGTTCCTCACCATCAACAACTTCCCTCTTTTTGGTCCCGAAGTAAAGCCCCCCGGTCAGCTCCCTTCACCACCACCAGGTCTAGTCCGTCAACAACCTCCGGTTTTAAGGGAGAGGCACCGATCAGACCAGGATAGAGTACAGCCGGTCTGATGTTGGCGTAAAGTCCCAGCTTCTTGCGCAGGGGAAGCAGTGCACCCATCTCCGGGCGCAGGTGTACCGGGAGTTGCTCCCACTTGGGCCCCCCGATAGCCCCCAGAATAATAGCATCGCTTTCCTTACAAAGGCGCAGTGTCCCCTCAGGCAGGGGATCACCGCAGTGATCATAAGCCGCCCCGCCGACCAGTGCTTCCTGAAACCGGAAGTCAATCTGAAAGCGTTCTCCTATAGCTTTTAAGGCTTTCGCTGCTTCTGGTACAATTTCTTGTCCGATCCCATCTCCAGGTAAGAGTAAAACATCAGGCACGTTTCTTCATCCTTTCCTGCACATAGTTGATTAACCCACCCTGCTCGATAATTTCCTGCATAAATGAGGGGAAGGGTGCTGACTGGTATTCACCTGGCCGCGTAAGATTCCTGATCACACCCTCAGCCAGGTTTACCTCCACCATATCTCCCTCCTCCAGTGCAGCTGCAGCCTCCGGACACTCCAGGATAGGCAATCCGATATTGACGGCATTGCGGTAAAAGATGCGCGCAAAGGTGGAGGCGATCACACAGGATACCCCTGCCGCCTTGATGGCAATTGGCGCATGCTCCCGGGAGGACCCACAGCCGAAATTCTTTCCGGCCACCATCACCGCACCAGGCTGGACAGCCGCGGCAAACTCCGGGTCAGCATCCTCCATACAGTGAGCAGCCAGCTCCACAGGGTCCGTTGTATTCAGATAGCGTGCCGGTATGATCTGGTCTGTGTCCACATCATTCCCGAATTTATAGACAGTTCCTTTAATTTGCATCACCCAAAACCTCCTCAGGGGAAGTAATCACTCCGGTTACAGCAGAAGCCGCAGCAACAGCAGGGCCAGCAAGGTAAACTTCACTTTCGGGATGCCCCATGCGGCCGACAAAATTGCGATTTGTGGTAGCCAGGGCTTTTTCCCCTTTCGCCAAGATCCCCATGTGTCCACCCAGGCAGGGCCCACAGGTAGGGGTGCTCACTGCGGCTCCCGCCTCCACAAAGGCTTCTAAAATCCCTTCCCTCATTGCCTGCAGGTAAATCTCCTGGGTCCCGGGGATAATGATCACTCGCAGGTGGGGATGCACCTTTCTCCCTTTAATGATCTGGGCAGCGATGCGCAGATCCTCAATCCTTCCATTGGTGCAGGAGCCGATCACCACCTGATCCAGCTCGATCCCCTGAGCCTCACCAACCGGGCGGGAGTTTTCCGGAAGGTGTGGGAAGGCCACCTGGGGCTCGATCTGGGATGCATCATACTCCCGGACCTCCACATATGAGGCATCTGGATCACTTGCATAAAATTGATAAGGACTCTTTGCCCTCTTTTCTATATAGGCTTTTGTCTTTTCATCCGGGGGAACAATGCCGTTTTTGGCACCTGCCTCGATAGCCATGTTGCACATGGTCAGCCTTCCTTCAACAGAGAGGTTCTCTATGGCTTCCCCGTTAAATTCCATGGAGCGATACAATGCTCCATCAACTCCGATATCCCCGATGGTGTAGAGAATCAGATCCTTACCCCCCACCCAGGGGCGCAGCTTCCCATGGTAGATGAACTTCATGCTTTCAGGAACCTTAAACCAGCATTCCCCCAGGGCCATTCCTGCAGCCAGATCCGTACTGCCCACACCTGTGGAAAAGGCACCAAGCCCTCCATAGGTACAGGTATGAGAATCCGCCCCGATGACCAGGTCACCGGGCAGAACAAGGCCCTGTTCAGGAAGCAGGCAGTGTTCGATCCCCATTCTCCCTACTTCAAAATAATTGGTGATCTTAAATCTGCGTGCAAACTGTCTCACATAATTAGACTGCTCTGCAGACTTGATGTCTTTATTGGGTGTGAAGTGGTCCGGGACAAGGGCTACCCGCTCAGGATCGAAAACATGATCCTGTCCCAGTCTGGAAAATTCCTTAATGGCCACCGGGGCAGTGATATCGTTGGCCAGCACCAGATCCAGACTGCAGTTGATCAGTTCCCCCGGCATTACCCTTTCCTTTCCGGCGTGTTTGGCCATTATTTTTTCAGTAATCGTCATACTCATAAGGCATCCTCACCTACTTCTTGGAGTACTTTATTCAGTGCATTCAAATAAGCTTTGACACTTGCTTCGATGACATCTGTGCTGACTCCTCGTCCGATAAAGTATTTATCTTTGTACTGTACCCGCACCATCACTTCACCTAAGGCATCCTTTCCGCCGGTAATAGCATTCAGGTTATAGTCCACAAGGGCAACATGATGGCCGCCTAACGCTTTGTCGATGGCCTTGTAAGCGGCATCCACCGGGCCATCCCCACATGCTGCCTCTTCATATTTCAGCCCATTTCTTTTAAGGCCTATAGTTGCTGTAGGAACAATATTTGTGCCGCTGAAAACATGAAGATAGGAAAGGTGGTAAAGGTCTTTCGAGATGCGAATCTCATTTTTGACCAGGGCCTCCAGGTCCAGGTCGGTGACCTCTTTCTTGCGGTCCGCTATATCCTTGAACCGCGCAAAGGCCTTGTCCAGTTCCTCATCTGCCATCATATATCCCAACTCCGCCAGCCGCTCCCTCAGGGCATGACGCCCGGAGTGTTTCCCCAGAACGATGGTCTCCTGAGGGACACCGATCAGCTGCGGATTCATGATTTCATAGGTTGTGCGTTCCTTTAATACGCCATCTTGATGAATCCCCGACTCATGCAGGAAAGCATTTTTCCCTACAACCGCTTTATTATGCTGCACCTGCATCCCGGTGAGGGAACTTACCATCCTGCTGGTGCGATAAAGCTCATCATACTTAATTCCGGTTTCGCGCCGATAAAAACTTCGCTTAGTATAGAGAGCCATCACAATCTCTTCTAAGGCGGCATTGCCCGCCCTCTCACCAAGGCCGTTAACAGCCACCTCCACCTGGTTCGCTCCTGCAGCTACTGCTGCCAGGGAATTGGCTACAGCCAGGCCAAGGTCATTGTGACAGTGGACACTGATGGTTACCTGATCGATATTTTTAACCCGCTGACGGATTGTTCCGATAAACTCACCGAATTCCATGGGTACAGCATAGCCTACCGTATCAGGTATATTGATCACAGTTGCCCCGGCTTCAATAGCTGCCTCGACAACCTCACAAAGGTAGTTAATATCGCTGCGCGAGGCATCCTCTGCGGAAAACTCGATATCTGATGTGTACTGCCTGGCGTGTCTTATAGCTGCTGCTGCCAGCTGTAAAACCTCTTCCCTGCTTTTGCGAAGCTTGTGTTTTAAATGAATATCAGATGTAGCAATAAAAAGATGAATTCGTGGGCGCTGCGCCTCTTTTAAGGCCTCCCAGGCCCTGTCGATATCAGCGTAGTTTGCGCGGGCTAAGCCGCAGATAACCGGCCCCTGCACCTCTCTGGCAATGGCCTGGACTGCTTCAAAATCCCCAGGAGAAGCGACAGGAAACCCCGCTTCAATTACATCCACATTGAGCCTGGCAAGCTGCCGCGCAATCCTCAGTTTTTCCTCAGTGTTTAAACTCACTCCGGGAGATTGTTCACCATCCCGGAGTGTTGTATCAAAGATGTATACCTGCTCTCCCATTAAAGAATCACACCCTTCACATCAGTACTCCCTGCTAGTCTTCTTCGTACTTTGGTCCCCGCACCATAGCGATCATGCCGGTGCGCACCAGTTCCTGGATACCAAATGGTTTGAGTGAGTTTTCGATGGCACGAATCTTCCCCTCATCACCTGTACATTCGATGATCAATGAGTTCTGCCCGATGTCCACAATGCGCGCCCGGAAAATATCGACGATCTGCATAATCTCACCGCGGATCTCCGGCTCAGCTTTAACCTTGATTAAAACAAGCTCCCGGTCCACATGCTCATCAACTGTGATATCTCTTACATCAATGACATCCACCAGTTTATCAAGCTGTTTGACCACCTGTTCGATCACCTGGTCATCACCGTCAACTACAATAGTCATTCTGGACACACCTGGATCATGGGTCTGCCCCACTGCCAGACTGTCGATATTATAGCCACGCCTGCTGAACAGCCCGGAAACCCGGGTCAGTACACCTGGTTGGTTTTCCACCAACACCGCAAGTATATGCCGCATTACATCAACCCCCCATCGCATCTTTGTTAATCGAACCCCCGGGGGGAACCATCGGGTAGACATTTTCATCTTTTGCTACCACAAAATCCATCAATACTGGCCCCGGGTGTTTGATTGCCTGCTCCAATACAGGACGTACATCCTCAGAGCGCTGGACACGACAACCCTTAATCCCATAAGCTTCTGCCAGCTTAACATAATCCGGCACCGGAATCAGTTCGGTCTGGGAATATCTCTTATCATGGAAAAGTTCCTGCCACTGCCGCACCATACCCAGATAACCATTATTCAAAATGGCAATTTTCACGGGAAGCTGGCACTGAACAATGGTGGCAAGTTCCTGCATGTTCATCTGAAAGCTGCCATCACCGGAAACACTGATCACCAGATCATCGGGACACCCGGTTTGAGCGCCCACAGCCGCCGGGAGGCCATAACCCATAGTTCCCAAACCACCGGAAGAGATGAAGCAGCGAGGCTTGATCGCTTTATAGTATTGAGCAGCCCACATCTGGTTCTGTCCTACTTCTGTGGTGATGATCGCCTCACCCTTTGTCAGCTCACAGATCTGCTCGATAACATACTGTGGCTTAATCTGATCACCATTCTGTTGATAAGTCAGGGGGTATTCCTCTTTCCAGCGAGCGATCTGCTCGAGCCACTCTCCGGATTGAGGCGCCTCGATCCGCTTCAGCAACTCCCGCAAGACCACTTTGACATCTCCATGGAGGGGGTAGTGTGCGCGGACATTCTTTCCGATCTCGGCAAGATCGATATCAATATGGATTACCTTAGCCTGTGGAGCAAAGGCATCAAGCCTGCCTGTAACCCGGTCGCTAAAGCGAGCACCTACAGCGATAAGCAGATCGCTTTCGGATATGGCGTAGTTGGCATAAACTGTACCGTGCATCCCCAGCATCCCCAGGGAGAGGGAGTGATTTTCCGGTATTGAGCCTTTACCCATCAGGGTAGTGGTCACCGGTATCTGAGCTTTTTCTGCCAGTTCAGTGAGTTCCTCTGCTGCACCTGAGGTGATCACACCTCCACCGGCATAGATCACCGGTTTTCGTGAAAGGCCGATGGTTTTTGCTGCCTGGTAGATCATGGCAGCCTTTGGTTCCCCTGGAACGCGGTATCCGCGAAAGTTTATCTCCTGGGGATAGGAAAACTCTGCCATCGCTGTCTGGATATCTTTAGGCAGGTCGATTAAGACCGGGCCACGCCTGCCGGTTCCGGCCAGGTGAAAGGCAGCACGAATGGTAGCGGCCAGTTCATTTACATCTCTCACCAGATAGCTGTGCTTGACAATGGGCAAAGTAATACCTGTGATGTCAGCCTCCTGAAAGGAATCACGTCCAATTGCCGGCAGGGCCACCTGCCCTGTAAAAACCACCATAGGTATAGAGTCCATAGCAGCTGTAGCAATACCTGTCACCAGGTTTGTCGCTCCTGGGCCGGAGGTGGCGATAGCCACACCGGTTTTCCCTGTCGCCCGGGCATAACCATCTGCGGCATGGGCGGCTGCCTGTTCATGCCGCACCAAAACATGCTTCAGTGAAGAGTCATATAACTTATCATAGAGAGGTATAACAGCTCCTCCCGGATAACCGAAAACAACCTCAACACCTTCTTCTTCCAGTGACTTGATAATGATCTCCGCTCCTGTGATCATCTGTCCCCCCTCCTTCCCACAGGATTATCGAACAGCACCGCTCCCTGGCTTGCGGAGGAGACAAGCCGTGCGTAGCGGGCAAGATAGCCCTTTTTAACATTGGGCTCTGGATGCTGCCACTTGGCACGCCTCTTCTCCAATTCCTCTTCATCTACCAGAAGTTCTAGCTTGCGTGAAGGTATATCGATCTTGATCAGATCACCCTCCCTGACCAGAGCAAGTGGGCCACCCTCAGCGGCTTCCGGTGAGATGTGCCCGATGGAGGCTCCCCTGGAAGCACCGGAGAAGCGCCCATCTGTGATCAGGGCAACATCGCGGTCAAGACCCATACCGGCTACAGCTGAAGTGGGTGTGAGCATCTCCCTCATCCCGGGACCGCCTTTTGGTCCCTCATAACGGATTACCATAACATCACCCGGCTTGATCTTGCCTGCAAAAATAGCGGCAACAGCAGCTTCTTCACTGTCGAACACCCGGGCAGGGCCTTTATGCTTCAGCATCTCCGGGTCCACCGCCGCCTGCTTCACTACCGCTCCGGCGGGTGCCAGGTTCCCCTTGAGAATAGCCAGCCCACCTGTTGGACTGTATGGTGCATCCACACTCCTGATCACATCGGAACACCTGATGCTGCATCCCTCTACATTCTCAGCCAGGGTCTGCCCTGTAGCTGTCAGAGCATCACCTTCTATAAGTCCATGTGATAATAGTTCCTGCAGTACTGCAGACACCCCTCCCGCTTCATGCAGATCCTGGATGTGCATACTGCCTGCCGGGCTCAGTTTGCAGAGGTGGGGAACCTTACCGCTGATTCTGTCCACAGAATCCAGATCAAGTTCAACACCCGCCTCCCTGGCGATGGCCGGAAGATGCAGGACGGTATTTGTTGATCCACCCAGAGCCATATCAAGAGCCAGTGCATTTGAGAAAGCCTTTTCCACTAAAATGTCACAAGCAGATATCCCCTTGCGAAACAGCTCCATCACCTGCCACCCCGCCTCTTTGGCCAGGCGAATGCGGGCTGCACTCACAGCAGGAAATGTGCCATTCCCCGGCAGGGCTAAACCTAGGGCCTCAGAGAGACAATTCATGGTATTGGCAGTGAACATCCCTGAACAGGAACCACAACCCGGGCATGCTGCCTCCTCAAGCTCCTCCAGCTCTTCGGGAGCCATTTTTCCTGCCTGTACTGCACCCACACCTTCAAAAATGGTGCTTAAACTGACATCCCGTCCCTGAAAACGCCCCGCCATCATGGGGCCGCCGCTGATCATCACTGCAGGAAGATTCAAGCGGGCAGCAGCCATCAGCATCCCTGGCACGATCTTATCGCAGTTTACTATTAATACCAGGGCATCCAGTGCATGGGCTAAAGCCATCACTTCAATGGAGTCAGCGATCAGTTCCCTGCTGGCCAGGGAATAGCGCATCCCCTCGTGGTTCATGGCAATGCCATCACAGACAGCTATCGCCGGGAACTCCAACGGTGTGCCACCATTGGCCCGCACCCCGGCCTTGACTGCACTGGCGATCTGATCAAGGTGCAGGTGTCCGGGAACAAGATCATTCTGCGAGTTGACAATCCCTACAAAGGGGCGGTCATTCTCCCATTTTGTCAACCCCAATGCATTCAATAAGGACCTGTGGGGAGCCTTTTCAATCCCCTTCTTGGTAACCTCGCTTTTCAAACGAGCCACCCCCTCCCGTATATTCTCTATATTTCTCTGTATCTTTCACAGTCCCAAGCTTGTTTTATTTCTTTATTCCCACTTCCAACTTCCCACTTCCCACCTCTCATTTGACAGGGGGACGGTTCTCCTGTCACCTTTCTCCTGTCACCTTTTCTATCTGTAATAGTCTTCAACTTATCCCGATGATAGGGGGTTCTCTGTCACCTATTGTTCTCTCGCTTCGCCATCTTCTATCATCCGATATCACTACCAGGGTGACTTACAGCGGTTTCATAAACTTTTAACACCGGTTTTCGAAAACAAAGAGCCGCTTCTGTAGTGTAAATCACGGTATGGATCACAAGAATAGATCACACGAACGTCCCCCTGATCCACCCGCAGAAATGCGCCAGGAACCGTCCCCACTGCACGTGTCAAATCGCGGTGCCTTCATCTTTCACTAATTCGCGGAATTTTTTGATCAAGGCTCTGCTGATCTCACCAGGTCTGCCGTGATCACCGATAACACGGCCATCCACCTTGACAACCGGAACCAACTCTGCCGCTGTCCCACTGAGGAAACACTCATCTGCCACAAAAATATCGTGGCGGGTAAAAACCTTTTCCGCTGTGGGATAGCCCATTTGTTTCGCTATCTCCAGGATAAAGTTCCGTGTCACACCCTCCAGGATGCCCAAAAATGGGGGTGGTGTAATTACCTCACCATTTTTAACAATAAAGATATTATCACCGGTGCACTCAGTGACATAACCCTCGCTGTTCAGCAGAATTGCCTCAGAAACTCCCGCCAGATTCGCCTCTATCTTGGCCATAACATTGTTCAGGTAGTTCAAGGACTTGATCCGCGGATTGACACCCTCAACAATATTGCGGCGGGTAGGTACAGTAACTACCTCTAAGCCTTTTTCATAGAGCTCTTCTGGATAGAGCTGGATCTGAGCAGCAATAATAAAAATTGTTGGCTTCTCACAATTGCGAGGGTCAAGCCCTAGATCGCCCCTCCCCCTGGTAACAACAAGCCTGATATAAGCATCACGCAACTTATTCCTGCGCAATGTCTCCAACAGGGCCTCTGTCATCTCCTCTTTGGACATTCCGATATCTAAGAGGATCGATTTGGCGGATTCATAGAGGCGGTCAATATGTTCACCGAGACGGAAAACCCGCCCATTGTAAGCTCTGATCCCCTCAAAGATACCGTCACCATAGAGCACCCCATGATCAAAAATTGAAACCTTTGCCTCTTCCTCTTCAACAAACTCACCATTTAGATAAATCTGCAGTCCCACTTGTCAAGCCCCCTTCTTCTTTTTTCGAGCACCGGACCAAGCGGTTCTCATGCCCCTGTGAATAAAAAAGACCCCTTCCCTCCCCGGACAGTTTTCTGCCAGGGACGAGAGGGACCCGCGGTACCACCCTGTTTGCTGCCCAGGAAAACTGGACAACCACTTTGAACCCGCTTTTGTTAACGGACAATGGGTCTGTCCGACACCACCTACTGGAACCTTTTTAGAGAAAGGCCGTTCGGATAGCAGTTCTCAGGGATGAGCATCCTTACTGTTACCGGTGCTGGATTTCAGCCCTTCCAGCTCTCTGTGACCGACACTTCAGCAGGACATGTTCCCTTCATGACTTTTTTCGGTGCTGATTTTAATGTATGAACTATGAACTCATGGGAACAATATATTTCTACTAGTATAGGGAATTAGCTGTTCTCTGTCAACCTATATTTTGGCGCCTATATTTTGGCGCACGGCGATGTTGGGAAATAATAATATTAACCAATAATTTTCAAAATACGTTCAAGCACCTCTTTTCTCCGCCTTTCTACTGCATCAAAGTCCATGGCGTCCCGGTAATAGTTCTCCATCTGCTGATAGTAAGTCCTGGCTTCTTTGAGATAGTAGAGTGCCCTTTGAAGACAGACGTTGAACAACTCCCTGGATTCCCGTAATTCCCGCTCAAATTTTGTTAACAATTGAACATCCAGGCAGGTATTGCAGTCGATCCTTTCACAGTATTTCAAACCGGAGAGGGATTCCGGATCAAAGTCAAGCTCTTTAAAAAGATTGAGCACAGCAGTTTTACGCTCCGGCAGCACCACCAGATCGATCCGGGTGGGATCAAAGGCGCAGTGATAAACATCAACAGTACAACCGCAGCGGTAGGCATATTCCGCTAATTCTCTTAAAATCATCTCTTTTCCTGAGCCGGGATCACCCTCTAGAGAATAGAGAAATGTGATCCCTTCCAATAAGGAGGGAAGATAATGAATAATCCCTTGTGGTGTCAGTGCTGATGCAAAAAGATGACGCTCCTTTGGTATTCCCTCTCCCCAGGTATTATTCTGGCCAAAGATCTGCCGGAATAGCTCCCCGGTGAGCCTGTGAAAACACTGGTAATCTAAGGCCTTCTCCTGGCAGCTTATTTCTTCGTCCCGCGCCAGTTTGGCCATCCGCAGTGAGCTGTATGTTATGGCAAATTGGTGTTTTACGCTGCCGCGCAGAGAGATGATCTCCTCTTTGTAAGGAACTAATTTGGTTTGATCCAAGTAATCCCCTAGATTCACAATCTCATCGACAGCTCCGGGATAGCTGGGATCAACCACATGGGGTTCTGTCCCATCCAGAATAGCCAGTTGGTGGCTGGGTATTGCCAGTGCATCCAGAGAATCGCGGTCAGAAGAACACCAGTGGAATTCCAGGTCCATGCCCCGTTCCAGCAATTCCTTACCGATCTGCTTCATAAATGTTGACTTGCCCGTGCCCGGCCCACCTTTGAGCACAAAGATACGCCGTGCCTCTTCACCGATAATATAGTTATAAAAAAGAATAAAACCCCAGGCAGGTATTACCCCCGGGAAAAACCATCTTGACCCTGCCCTCTGCCATCATTTAACCTCCCCTGTTATTTGAATCATTGGGCTTCCCGCATACCCCAACAGATACCGGCATTGCTACACGCGCCACCGGTGTCTCGGATGCCACTGTCCCAGTTTATCTGCCGCGTGCACCGGGGACTGTCCCCAGTGCACGCCTCCGCAGTGTATGTCTCGAAAACCTCATAATAGAAAAGGCGCCACAGAGGACGCCTGATGCCTCTATTCAATTTTACACTTTGGGTAAGGAAATTATGCAGCAAAGGTTAAAGATCCTGATGAGCATCCTGTAGGAGACGCTCCCATCTCTATTAAGCAATTATGCAGCAAGGATTTAAAGGTGCCTTAACGCCTCCGCCGGGCTTAAGGATGCCGCCCTGCTGGCAGGATAGAGGCCAAAAAAGATACCGATAATAACGGAAAAACCCAAAGCCACAAGTACCGTCCAAATAGAGATCAGGGGTGGCCAGTTTGCTAGCAGTGCAATGGCAAAGGCGCCGCCGATCCCGAAAATCATGCCGATCAACCCACCCAGCAGGCAAAGGGCAACAGCCTCACCTAAAAACTGCTGCATAATGTCACGCCGGCGCGCTCCTAATGCTTTAAGAAGGCCGATCTCACGGGTTCTTTCCGATACTGCCACCAGCATAATGTTCATCACACCCACACCACCAACCAAAAGAGCGATCCCTGCAACTGCGCCGATGATCGTGGTCAGCACAGAGGTGACATTACCTACCATATCCAACTGCTCCTCCAGACTGGAGCCCATATAGTGATTTGATGTTCGGGAGTGCCTCTTTTCCAGTATTTTGATACTGTCGGAGATGGCCTGGGGAAGCGCTTCCTCGGAAACCGCTACACCGCTCAGCGTGCTGATCACCCTGGTATTGAGCATCTCCTGGGCGAAGGTAATGGGTGTATAAACAGAGCGGAGATTGAAGACATCCATCATCGATGAAGGCGCTTTTTCCAAGACTCCGATCACAGTTAAGGGTGTATCCTGGACAAAGACCTTTTTGCCCAGGGGATCATCTTTGGGAAACAGGTCTGCAGCGAGGCCGGCATCGATAACCACCACCCGCGCATGAGCACTGACATCAGTATCAGATAGGAAGCGCCCTTTTTCTATAGTAAGATTCATGGCATCTATCATATCAGGGGTTGTACCGTAAAGGGAGCCCATAATAGACTTTTGCTGGCTGTGAGGCAGTCTGATATCCACCATTGGACCCAGTGTAAGTGGGGCCATCTTCTCCACTGCAGGTGAAAGCTCTTTGATCAGAACCGGGTCCTGCAGGTTGAAGGTGGTGGAATCAGCTGTTTCTCCCCGCATATAATCAGCACCGATTTCAAAGTAGCGGCTGCTGCCCATCTTTTCGATCTCAGATATGATCACTGCCTGACCGCCCTGCCCAACAGCAACAACAGCGATCACACCGGCAATCCCGATGGCAATGCCGATGGTTGTAAGCACAGCCCGCATGCGGTGAGCGCGCAGGTTTTCCCATACTATTTGAGCCAGATCAGCGAAGTTCATCATTTACCTCCTCCCGCACGATCTCACCATCACGGAAATAGAGCACTCGCCTGGCATAAGCGGCGATCTCGGGTTCATGGGTTACTAAAACGATCGTCCTTTGTGCCTGGTGCATCTTTTGAAAGATCCCCATAATTTCCTGGCTAGCCTTACTATCCAGATTGCCTGTGGGCTCGTCAGCAAGAATAACCAGGGGATTATTGGCCAGGGACCTGGCAATAGCAACACGCTGCTGTTCCCCACCGGATAATTCAGCTGGTTTATGGGTGAGCCGGTGTCCCAGCCCCACCTGTTTCAGGAGCATCTCTGCACGCTCTCTGCGCCTCCCCCCGCGGCGCACCGCCATAAACAAGGGGTATCTCCACATTGCGCAAAACATCGTGCCTGGGTAAAAGGTTGTAACTCTGAAAAACAAACCCCAATCTGCGGTTGCGCAGGTCCGCCAGTTCGTCATCTTCCAGAGAGTTCACATCGCGGTCATTGAGATAGTACTCACCTGCAGTGGGTCGCTCCAGGCACCCTAGAATACTCAGAAATGTTGACTTACCACTGCCTGAGGGTCCCATGATAGCCACAAAATCCCCCTCCGGGATCTCCAGGGTAACCCCCCGCAGTGCTTCCACCGCAGCATCCCCGCGCCCGAACACTCTCGTCAGCCCGGCAACCCTGATCACTTGTCTCCACCGCCAGTTGTACGCACTTTCTGCCCGTCTTTAATCTCGTCAGGCTCCAGGATCACCTTGTTTTTGTCCTTGATTCCCTGCTCGATCTCGGTAAAAAGTTCGTTGCTATGGCCAATTTGGACTGCACACCTTTTCGCTGTACCATTCTCTACCACAAAGACAGCCTGTTCTTCACCCTCCCCGACTAACGCTTCATTGGGAATCAAGAGGGATTGGCGCGGTTTGACACGGTAGAGCACCACATCCACCGTAGCACCTGGTTTGATGTTTATCTCACCCTTCTCTAGAGTTATGTAAACCTTAATATGAGTCTCTGTTTCACCCATCCCCATGCTCGGAGTGCTTACCGCCGGAGCAACACGAGCAACTTCTCCTTTTACCAGATCATCCGGGGCACCTGCCCAGCGCATCTCTGCCTCTTGCCCTGCTTCAACCCCAAAGATGTCCTGTTCGCTCAGGTTGGCAACCACCTGCAGATGATCGGGGTCACCCACTGTGATCAGGGGAATACCGGGTTGGACATAGCTGCCGCTTTTCGCTGCAACTTGAAACACAACACCGTCAAAGGGCGCTTTGAGCTTTCCTTTTTCTATTGAGGAACGGATGGAATCAACTGCAGATTTGGCCTGATCCACCTGTAGTTGGAGAGCGTCAGGATCCTGCATTTTCAAAGTCTCCAGACGCCCACCGGCTGCCTGCAGGGCTTGCTCTGCAGAAGTGTATGCCTGTTCCGCCTCATCTACTTGGGGCTGTGTTGCCTTGCCTTCCAAAAAGAGACTTTTGACAGCCATAAATCCCTTGTAGGCACCTGCCACATTCTTTTCAGCAGCTTTAACAGCAGCGTTGGCTTCCTGGCTTGCCTTCCGCGCCCTGGCAAGACTCGCTTCAGCCGCCTTCAAACCGGCCTCCGCGTCTTTCAACTGCTGCTGCAGCTCTGATACATCCAGTTCTGCCAGCACTTGTCCTTTGTTGACTCGGTCACCCTCTTGCACCTTAAGTGTCAGTTTTGTGGGCATTGAAGCAGCCAGGTCAACTGAGTCCACCAATTCCACGCTCCCGGTGGCCAGAACCTTATCCTCATACTCCATGGTCTTGGCTTCGGCGGTTTTGACCTCTACTGATGAATCACTGTTACTTTTAATCACCGCGCCGATAACAACTGCAACGATCAATATAAGTCCTAGAGCTATTGCTATTTTCTTCTTCAAATAGATCCCCCTTTCAAATGAACTACTTAAAATGCCAATATTAGTTGGCCGAACGATAACTATACGGCAGGCTAGTTGTCATCAGCCTGATCGATACCGCTGCTTTATGTCAATACTAAAAGAGGGTGAAAAACAAAGCCGAAGTCCTGTTGTGATGCTTACGGGTGCCAACACCATCTTTTCTGACATCTGACTTCCGGCATCAGACCTCTGTTATTCTATGCAGGCACATTAAAGAAGGCCAACAGCCGTTCTAGTATGCAGGCACATTTAGAAGGCCAACAGCACCGATAATCAGTGCAAAAACAAGCCACAGGCCAAAGAGATAGATAATGACCCCAGTAGGGCGCTTCACCTTCATTACAGCAGCAGCCCCAATGCCCCACAGGATCAAACTCCACCAGGTAAAGGGGTTACAAGCAGTGAGAAAGTGATATAAAAAACCTGATTCAGCCGAGGAAAACACGGCTAAACTGATGCTCACATTTTTGATGTTTTCTACGGCTGTGTTCAAAACCAGGATACTGCTGATAATTCCGCCGATAACAGCAGGAACATAGCCGTAAACACCAACAGCGAACAGTGTTCCAAACGGCGCTTCTTTAGTACTTATAGCTGCAAATATTTTCATTAATGTTGCTATCACCAGCCACATTACCCAAGGAACGATTATGGCAGCGAGCACAGTACCTCCAACTGCAAGACCGCCACCAAACGCGCTGGCTGCTTCAATGTCTTCGGGTGAAAGCCCTGGAGTATTTTCCAAAGTCAATAATGTAAATTCCCGCACCTTAGGAATTGTAAGTGCAGCAAAAACAAAGTTTATCACTGTAAGGGTAACTGCCGCAGCCCCAAACCTGGGGTTTTCCGCAATCTCTTTAAAAGCAGCCCCCGGACTCGTTAAAACCTCAACCAGCAACGCCGCCCAACTCTTTTTATTCGTCTCTTCCATAACATCTCCTCTCTCCGGGACATACAGCCCGGTTTTTATTTGGAAAACAACTCCGTATTATTCCATCAACATCTCCCTCCCAGGGATCCTTAATAGTTATTCTTCTCAACCACCCCTTTTCCTTTGTCCGGCACAGGTTATAAAAAAGATGTTTGCACGTCTCCCTTTAAAGGTTATTTTTTCCATTACAACTCTTGTCCTAGGAACACCATCACCGTTATGGCAACAAGTAAAACGACCAGGGAGATTGTAATAACCAGTGCCGGTACAGCGTCACTGAAAGCGGCAGTGCCTGACACCAATTTCACTTCATAGCTGCTTAATGCACCGGGTGTATAACGAGCCAACCACTGGCTTAGTGAAGGCAGCAAGGATAGCAATAAAACTCCACCGATGGCTATTCCCCCGGATACAACAGAGGTACGGCTGATGGTACTGGCTAACCCCCAAAATTGTATCCCCAACTATACTACACTTCCTTATCTTCCTGGGAATGCCCAGCACCCGGCCAACGCCCGGCCCGTACTGCGGCCTCTCTTAAAAGAAATTCGATCTGACCGTTTACACTGCGGAGTTCATCGGCAGCCCAGCGCTCCAGCACTTCATAGAGTTTTGGATTAATACGAAGAGGAAATGCCTTTCTTTTGGACACAAATAAGTCTCCTGTCTAGTATAGGCTTCCTGTATTGATAATGGGCTGAGCTCCGCGGTCAGAGATAATCGCCACCATGATGTTATTGATCATGGCTACTTTGCGCTCTTCGTCTAACTCAACAATACCATCCTGCTGAAGCTGTTCGATGGCCATCTGGGACATCCCCACAGCACCCTCCACAATCTTCTGGCGTGCAGCTAGAATTGCGGTGGCTTGCTGGCGCTGCAGCATAGCACTGGCAATCTCTGTAGCATAAGCCAGATGGGTCAGGCGGGCCTCCATCACCTCTACCCCTGCTATAGCCAGACGATCCTGCAGTTCATGGCAGAGTTCATCTGCAACTTCCTGGCTGTTGCCGCGTAAAGAATACCCCTCTTCATCAAAGGTATCATATGGGTACCCGGTCGCCACATGTCGCAGGGCAGTTTCACTCTGGATTTCCACAAACTCTTCATAGTCATCCACATCAAAAACAGCCTTTGCCGAATCCACAACCCTGAAGACGACCACGGTAGCGATCTCAATGGGGTTGCCGTCGATATCGTTGACCTTCAGTGTTTTGCTGTTAAAGTTGCGTACCCGAAGAGAGATTTTGCGGTCAATAGAGAGGGGCACAATAAGCCAAAGCCCACTTTCCCGTACGGAACCGATGTAATTGCCAAAAAAGATCACCGCCCTGGCTTCATTGGGCTGCACAACCCTGATACCTGAGGCAAGAATAGCGGTAATCGTGGCAAGAATAACTCCCAGTACAATTTGTTCCAGCACAAAAGAATAAATAGTGACACCGATCAAAACGAAAACAACCAGAATGCCTATAAAACCATTGATCTTCCACGCCTTTTGTTCTACCACAGTAACTACCCCCTTTATTTCATTTTGGTATTACTATGATATCACTTTTAGCTAATAATGTCAATATTAAATTAAATCAGCTGGATTAGTACGATGACGGTTAGAAATACGCCAAAAACTACTGTAGCAATAACTATGTTTCTTTTCGCCGTTTGGGAAATTTGTTTATCATCTTCAGCCCTTATAATTATAATTAGATTAAACACCGACAATACTACAATAGCATATATGCTATAGCGCACGTCATCGTAGTTCACATATCCCAAAATGTTCGTTACAAGTAATATTGCGAAAGTTAACAACAGTAATAACTGGATTATCAAGCAAGGTTTCTTCATGATGTTCTTTTCACATCCTTATCTTGCAGCCCAATCTACACTGTCTCTTTATTATTTAATTCTACAAAACTGTTCCATAATCCTGCCAGAATGTAACAAAATATCCATTAATGGCTACTACTCACCATCCGCTCGCCGAAACCCGGCATAATCGCCTGGATTAGTTGGTACGGTAGTAGTAAGCAGCCTTCAGGTTCGGAGAGTTAATGGCCTCGAACAGAAACAACCCGGCAGTTTGTTATGATACGATGTGACAGAAGTTGGCTTTACGCCAGTTTTATCGTTCTGCCGCATGCATCGGCGACAAATTGGTCATGAGTGACGATAATGACAGTCTTGCCCGCGTTATTCAATTCCTTCAATATCTCCATGATCCCTGCTCTGTTGTCAGAGTCCAGCGAGCCGGTGGGTTCATCGGCCAGAATCAGGTCACAGGGCTTTAAAAGTATCCTGGCGATAGCCACCCGCTGTTGTTCTCCTCCTGAAAGCTGATAAACCTTCTGCTTGAGGGATATCCTCAGCCCCACCTTCTCCAAGGCAACCGTCTTCAGATCCTGCTTCTCTTTCCTACTCTTTTTGGCATAGATCAAGGGGATGTCCAGGTTGTAATCCACGCTCTCATCGTCGATCAGGGCGCAATTCTGGAACAGGTAGGAAAGCCTGGTTCTGAGAAGATTAACGGCCCGGACCGAACCGATGCGCGGGCTGTTCTCGCCAAACAGTCTGACAGCGCCGCTGTCCGGCTTTTCCAGCAGTCCCATAATATTCAGCAGAGTCGTTTTTCCCGACCCGCTTCTGCCCGTAATGGCAACCATTTCACCCTCACGGACCGTCATGTTCATCTTGTCCAGCACTACATGCTCCCCATAGCTTTTGCTGACATCGACAAGCTCACACATATTTTTCATGGCGTCCTAAATCCCCCCCTTTAAGATCTTTACTTTGTTTCTCTGCTCAATGATCACCAATGCAATAACGGAAACAGCAAATTCAATGGCGATCAGCGCCGCGGCCACCGCCAGCAGCGTGATATCGGTTGTTCCGTTCATAATAAAGTTGACAACAAAACTGAACAGGATCTGAAACGCCCAGGTCAGCGAAAATAAAAGTATGTATTCCTTATACGTTCTGAAAAAGTCGGTACCGAACAGGCGACGCACTGTAAACTTATACTGGTTTTTTTGAAAGAAGATGATCAGGTTCTGCACAACCAGCAGCAGCAAACCGGTCAACAGCCCTAGACTGATGAGCCAGAGCTGGTTTATCCCCTTTTGCAGGTCGTATATGGCCTGGAAAATGAACTGGTCGACAGTGATCAGATTTTTCAGATTGTCATCGAGTTTCAGCCTTTGGAGATCGGGGTTCAGTTTTTTGTAGGTCAAGGCTGTGTCTCTGTCGATCAGCCTCATTTTCAACGGGTCTGTAGCTCCACCGCCGAGGATAGAAGATCTGTCTGCGGAGAGACTATTATTATCTGTAATCACCTGGATGATCGGATCAATGATATCATTGTTTTCAGCAGGGAACACCTCCGGATTGAAGCTGAATATCTTCTGATCATTGGCCAGCCAGATAATTCTGACCTGCTGCTTCTTGACCCTATCAGGAACTGCTTTCTGATAAGCATCTTTTTCAACATTCATAAAACCTACCCTGCTTTTTTTAAAAAAACTCAATATTTCCCTTTCCCGGTGGCGATATTTTTCCGGCACCAGCAAAACCCAATCACTTGTGTCCTCCGATACCTGTACAGGGTTGTTGTGTGTGTCATACACGGGAAACTCTCGCAGGTAGTTGTTGTTAACCTTTATCGACCGTATCCCAGCCCAATCCTTGTCAGCAAGAAGCTGCTCTTCCTCATAGAGGGTGGCGTTGATCAAGACGGCCCCCATCCGATTGAGAACAGGATATAGTTCGCTATCTATGGCCGACATTACGGCAGGTAAGCCAATATTTGCCTCTTCTACACCGTCGTACCCGATAGTCAGAGGGTAGAAGACCCCGTAATCTTTGCTGTGCTCCCAGTTTTTCAGGTTTTCCCGCCTGACGGACAGTTCGGCATACTGGCCCCAGATCGTAAGCACGATCAGGATCAGCAATACAGAGCAGCCCACTTTGAGCAGTGTGTTCAAGATAAAGATGCCCTTGGTATCCTTCCGGTTTTTGACGGTGTCGCTCACCCGGATCCGGGAAATGTACAGGCACGAGATAAGGGAAAGCACTGTTATTATGATGTAGGTTTTAAACTGGGTTAGGACAATATCGCCGACAAATTGAGACGTGGTGTTTTCGATCGACATGGCCAGAAACAGCGACACCACTGCCGACAAGACAAACATAACGGCAATCAAACTCCCGGCTATGATAAACCAGAGACGCATAGTGGATACGCCGTGCATTTTAATGATGCCAATCCGCTTGGATTCATTGAAGAGGTAATAGATGAGCAAGATTAAGATGATGAGGAAAACGGCATAATTGAGATATTTCAAGTAGTTGCTCGCGGAACCTGCGGAAGCTGATGCTCCGGCGCTCGAGTCATCAATAATGAAATCCTCAGCGGTGAAAAGGTACGGTGGATTATACTTTTGATAATATTCATTGAGATTATCGGCTAAGCCTTTGATAAACGCCTCGAAGGCTCTGTCATCAGTCACTTCCGCGTAGTAGCGGCCATAAACAGGGAAGTATTCATAAGCATTCTGCATGGGTTTAATGGTGATCAGGTGGTTGCCTCCAAAGACACTGATCACTCCCTTCTGGTCATACTCGCCGGTGTTAGCTGTGGACAAAAACAAATTGCCTTGCCGGGTGTCTTCTGCCGTTAACAAACCTCCGCTTTTCAGCCTGAAGGCTTCAAAGAAGCGGGTATCCCCGGTCAGCAGCACATATTTGATAACTTCCGGCTGATCATTTGTCCGATAACTGACGTTCGTTCGGAAAATATTGACATTGAATTCGACAGCCGTATCTTCCAATATGGGATACGTTTCCTCCGGTCCAGAAAGCAATGAATCCGCAGGGATAACAAACCGCTTCGCAATACCTTCCCCCGCTTTTTCCACCTTTTTAAGTTCATTGTTGTCTGTTTGGATATAAGCAATAGCAAAGGAAAATGCAGAGGCCAAAATGAGAAAAATCGCTATTATCTTTTTCAAAGTCCAAGCTCCTCGCATTTCATAATTATGAAAGCTCCCATTGGCAAGCATTCAAGTACCACCCGCCATTTTATGTTAAAATGGCGGGTGGTACTATACATTAACGATTTCTATGTATTAACGCATTATGTCGTAATACATTGCTGCTTCCGACAACAAACCTCCAACAATGCTCGATTTGGACTCAGTTCCTGGATCTTGCCAACCGCTATTGTCATATCTGTCTCCTAGATAACAAGAAGATCTATGGGTTAGATCCTGATGCTGGTAGTTTGACCATACTCGCTTATAGACAAACTTGTATATGGAAGAACCGTAGTTCCAGGTTCCGCCATCGATATTTTTAATTGTAAACGGAGTTATCTGTGAATTACTGAAATACACCGAACCACCGGTTGGTGTTTCTGTGCTCGCAGCTACTGCTGGGGTTCCAAATGCTAAAACTACTACCGCACCTGCCAATAATGCACTTACCAAACGTCTCTTTAACATGAAACAATCCACTCCTTTTAATATAATATTAGAATTGGACATTGCTTACGCCTAGCTAGCTAATCTCATTCTTAAACATCTTAATTCGAAAGCCCGTCACCTCCTCTTGGCCTTTCCTTTGCTAAGGTCGAGCGTCAGGCTAAAAATAAAGTTGCAACACATCTGTTCTGCAAAGGAAGGGTAATCACCCCTGATGAATAGTGCGATGGTCTGTAGTGTCCATTCAAGACCGTTGTTATTATATTCCATCAAGAAAGCTGCCATCATAATTTATCTATCATAAGATGATAATAACAATTTTAGAAATCCTTAGAACCAGCTCTAAATTATTTATTCAACAAAAAATTGAACCAATCGTTCTTTATTAAGCTTTTAAAATACTACGTTCCATATATGTCAATTTCCGTATATAACCTTACATTTTTGTTATAATATTTATTTTTATACCAAATAATCCCTACATTTCCGGATGCTAATGCAGAAATAATACGCCCCTGCTGTCTCCAATTTTTCATGGTACGTCTTTCTTAAAATTTTCAAGTATATATTACCACAATTGGTAATATAGTAACAATAGGGTGTACGCAACACGTCGAAATCGCGTCATGAACTGTTGATTTTCGTGTCTTAACGGTCGATTTCTGTGCATCAAAGAAATCAGCACCCTATAAAAAGAGGGCTGTTTATATCTTTTTATATCTACAGATTAGAATTAATACTTCCAAGGAACATGAATTACAAACTCCACACCTGAATATTCTTTTGCTTCTCTTAACTCCAGCTGCCCGCCATTTCGCTCTACAATCTGCTTGATGATGTATAACCCCAGACCGCTGTGCTCTTTCTTTGTAGTGTAACCGGCGGCAAACATTTTGTTCTGATCGTTTGGCGAAATGGGCGCGCATGTATTGGATTCCTTTATCTGCAGCCCTATCTTTTCTGGTCCAAAACATGTCTGTCGTTGGACATGGATAAAATCCAAGAATACCTGGATTTGATTGGATACTACACCCTCATGACCTCGGAGACGAAAAACCGGACAGGGAAAATACACTAAATCTCTCATTGAAAATAGCACGCAGAGCTATTTTTACAGGGCTTGCACTTATATTCTCTTTTCATCTCATCCATAGTATAATATGTTAAAGGGGTTGGAGAGGCATGAGCAACGAAATCCACCAGGCCCACGACAAACGGTATAAAGAGTTGTTGTCCAATAAGCGTACTTTCATCGCCCTCCTTAAAAGCTGCGTCGGCGGGCCGTGGACAGAGCAACTAACGGAAGATAATCTGGTTAAGGTAGATAAATCCTACATCCTACAGGATTTTGAAAAAAAAGAATCCGATCTGGTATACAAAGTCGTATGGGGTGAGCAGCACGTTGTTTTCTATGTTCTTTTAGAGCTTCAGTCAACAGTAGATAATTTAATGCCATTCAGGTTATTGGAATACATGCTGGAGATTTGGAGAGACTTTTTTAAAAATACGCCCCAAGAAGGAAGGAACAGACAGGATTTCAGACTCCCGGCGATCATGCCTATTGTCGTTTACAACGGACCATCTTCCTGGCCGGTCCCCATCAACTTTAAGGAAATCATTAACCGGTATCAACATTTTGGGGGATATCTTGTTGATTTCAAGTATGCCCTGATAGACATCCACCGCTACACAGAAGAAGATCTGAAAAAGTTTTCTAAGCTAATCGCTGTTGTATTCCACTTGGATCAGGCGAAAGACGAGGAAGACCTGATCGACCGGCTTAAACAATGGATCGGCGTTGTTAAGTCGTTGGGAAGGGATGAATACAGGCAATTGGTTCCGTGGCTGCGCATCATAGCTTATGGAATGGAAGAAAATCGTGAGAAACTGGAACAATATTTGACGAATCCGGAGGAGGTGGAAAGCATGATCAGCTTTACTGAAGAGGAAATCAAAAAAAAGCATCAACGGTTAAAGCTGGAAGCAAAACTGGAAGCAAAGCTGGAAGTCGCACAAGCGCTGCTTAGCGACGGCATGGATTATGAGAAGGTTAAAAAACTGACGGGTTTAACTGATGAGGAGCTTAAAGCGATTAAACATTAATGATAAATGGCCTCGATGGGATCCAGCCGGGATGCCCGGCGAGCGGGGATGATGCCAGCCGGAACACTCAATGAGCATACCAAAGCGAGTGTTAAAACAGCGGAAAGAATTATTTTAAATTTAAACATTGATAATCCTCCTCCTTGTAATCTTTTTTTAATTTTCTACAGACATATCCTCGACAGTGCTTAAAACTTCTTGCCAGTTTCTTAAATTGCTTTCTTCAACATCTCCTTTCTTTTTTAATGAAAGACGACTTCTTCATTGCAACATTTTCCCTGGCGTCACCCCTTTTTTTCTCGAGACCCCAATTTCTAAAATCTCATAAAAAGGGTTTCTCGCAACCTTACCGATAACAGTATTATATTACTATATCTAGCATCAATTAACAATAGGATGTGCGCAACACGTCACGGCTAATTCATGATACTATTTACTTCCATATCATCTTGAGTTCGGTTTTTTAAAAATGGAGTTTAGGTTAAATCAATTGCGGTTTTACCGCATTGTCGGCCCGTGAGGTTCCGCTTCGCTCCTTTCGTCGATTCTGAAAGCATAGGAAAACCAGCCATACCATTGCGGTGATGGACAGTCAGTCCCTAATGCCTCTTTGGATACTCACGGGAATCTTTTAAATTATAGTTGTCCTTGTAAGTTCAGACGCTTAACGATCTTTAAAATTTAAATTGATCAGCACATCTCGGTAAGAGGGATCCGTTGCCGCTACAACACGCTTTTTCGGTTTGCTCATTTTGGGATAAATCTTGGTTTCGTTTTTGAGTGTGTTAAAGACCATCCGTTTAACAATGGCTAAATTTTGTGCAGCCGCGGTTTCTCGCGTCCGATTATGATCATCTCCAAATATTACGTCGAGACTCCAATGCATACTCTCTACGCCCCAATGGGTGCGTGCTGCCCTGGCGAAATCAGCAACGTTTCCTACACTTCCAACATAGAAGACGGTTTCGTTGGTTGTTTTACCTGGTTCTGCTGTATACTCCACTTCCCGAAGGACCATTCCGATCCCTATTAGTTTAGTCCAGTCGCGCTTGGCATCCACCATCCAGTTGATATCTGTTGAATAATAATAGGTTCTTCTTTCGATGCGCCCATGTCCTTTTTCCAGTGTGCTAAGAACTTGAAGTCCTGCACTGTTTTTAACATGGGCACCCTCCTGCACCGCCTGATGCTTGATTTGTTCGAGCTTTCCCGACTGTTCCAAATCCGTAAAATACTCTTTCACCTCTTGCTGAAACACTTCCTGGTTTCCCTTTAGATTGATCACGTAGTCTGCTTTATTGTCGTTCACAATTTTTGTTACGATCTTTGTCTGCAACCCTATAGCGTCAATTGTCACGATACTTCCTTCGATAAGTAACTGATCTAATAGTTCCGGGATGGCTGTGATCTCATTGCTTTTTTCGTCCGTTTTAACCTGACCGATCACCAGGCCATGTGAATGGCACAAGGCGCTTACCATATGTAGTGCCTTCTGACCCTTGCGTTCATCCTTCGAACCTCTTGATGTTTTCCCATCCACGGACACAACATCCTTTTCCGGCAGTTGGAGCACTGCATTCATCCACGAGATGAACCGCGTTGAGAACTCCTCGGGCCGAATCACACTAAACCCTCTTTTAAGGGTCGACAATGAGGGAATTCCGTTAGGCAACGCAATATATTTCTTCAGCCATTTCTGCGTATCCGGTGCTTTAGCCCATACATGGATAAGCTCAAACTCATCGTAGCCGCAAATAATTCCGCAGGTCACGATGAATAAGATATCGGTTAATCGATGCCATAT
>NZ_CDRZ01000225.1 GCF_000946815.1 Syntrophaceticus schinkii
GGCTATTATTTTTCATGTCCTTTTTAAAAGCTCTTATTATCAATACCTTCAGTCATTATCCCTCTTTGGGAACAGCCAGCTTGATCTTATCGCCGGTCCTTAGATTCAGCACAGGCGCATACTTGCCTTTTGCTTTTGCATCATAGGGGACTCCATTCCCTTTTGTCTTGGGAATATAAACTACCGCTGCAGGCTCATCCTTCATCAGGCTTGTATCTATTTCTTCGCCCTGCAGTGTTTTAAATATTCTAGCCAAATATACTAAATCTCTATCTGACAGCCCCAATACAGTATTTCTAATTATTACTTCATCCTTCGTATCCCCTTCAAAGGAAAAATCCCCTAGAAACTTTGGCACAAAACCTTCTTCATCCATAAATTTTATATAGTTTTCACCACTCAATTTGTTCAGCTTTTCTTTGTTAAATTTGAGTTTTGAATAAAGGGCCTGTTTAGAAGAAACACTTTCCACCTGAGGCAGCTCCCGAATTTCAGCAAGCTGTTCTTTGGTATAGCCCTTTTTCATAGATTCATCCATATTGACATTCAGGATAAAATCACACCATGTGATTTATCACCGATTTTAGATACCATAAATTCATTGTCTCTTCTATATAATTCCTTATAATTCTTTCCAAAAGAATTAAACATAAAAAAATGCTATGGTTTTAAGTATTGCACTCGGTGTATTTTTGATAGTAACCATAGGCTCTTTGGCTGAAAGCGCAAGGGTGCTGCGAGTCAACGATATGAGGCAAAATACAGGAGTCAATCATGTTTTCTATACAGGGCTTAATAATAATCAGATAGATAAGATCAAAGCACATGACAATGTAAAAGCAGCAGCAAATTGTTTTAATTATGATTTATGGAAGAGTGAAAATGGGTTAGAGGTCAATGTTTTAGCAGGAGAAGAAAAGATCTTATCTATGCTGGATACAAAAATCGTTGAGGGAAAGTATCCGACAGAACCGAACGAAATTGCACTGGAAAAATGGGTTTTGGACAGGCTGAACCTGCCCCATCAACTAAATGGAAATATAAAAGTTTCTTTATATGAGCATGGAGAAAAGGAATTTAAATTAGTCGGAATCGTTGAAAACAGATTGCACAGCCAAAGTCATGATTTTCGAGATGCCTTT
>NZ_CDRZ01000226.1 GCF_000946815.1 Syntrophaceticus schinkii
TATGGTGGATGCCTTGGCGTCAGGTGCTGAAGAAGGGCGTGGTAAGCTGCGAAAAGCCTCGGGTAGCCGCAAACAGGCGTTAATCCGGGGATACCCGAATGGGGAAACCCGACTGGGCTAAAACCCAGTCAATCCTTACTGAATCCATAGGTAAGGATGAGCAACCGGGAGAACTGAAACATCTTAGTACCCCGAGGAACAGAAAACAACCGTGATTCCCCAAGTAGCGGCGAGCGAACGGGGAACAGCCCAAACCTTAAACGTGTCAAGACTGTACTCGTTGCGTTTAAGGGGTCGAGGGACGTAAGAGGGATCCGGTACAGCGGATCCGGTGAGCAAAAAGGCTCCCCCTTAGGGGAATAGACCTGGAAAGGTCAACCGAAGAGAGCAACAGTCTCGTACCCGAAAAGGAGAGCACTCACCTGTTACGAACCCAAGTACTGCGGGGCACGTGAAATCCTGCAGGAATTAGGGAGGACCACCTCCTAAGGCTAAATACTACCTGACGACCGATAGTGAACGAGTACCGTGAGGGAAAGGTGAAAAGCACCCCGGGAGGGGAGTGAAAAAGAACCTGAAACCATATGCTGACAAGCAGTCAGAGTCTAGCTATAAGCTGGATCATGGCGTACTTTTTGTAGAACGGACCGGCGAGTTGCGATATGCAGCGAGGTTAAAGCTTAAAAGGCTGGAGCCGCAGCGAAAGCGAGTCTGAAGAGGGCGAAAGAGTTGCATAGCGCAGACCCGAAACCGGGTGAGCTACCCATGGGCAGGGTGAAGCGAGACTAACCCTCTCGTGGAGGCCCGAACCGAACCGTCGTTGAAAAGCCGGCGGATGACCTGTGGGTAGGAGTGAAAAGCTAAACGAACCCGGAGATAGCTGGTTCTCCCCCGAAATAGCTTTAGGCTAGCCTCGAGGGATACGTTATGGGGTAGAGCACTTGATCAGCTAGGGGCGTCGACCACGTTACCGAACCTTTCAAACTCCGAATACCATAAA
>NZ_CDRZ01000227.1 GCF_000946815.1 Syntrophaceticus schinkii
CTTTCAAGTCACGGCGTCTTTGATGAGCTATGATGGCTATGTAAGCTGGAATACCAGGGGAATCGAGAGATGACCTGCACAGGAAGTGTTGATCTGGACAAGAACTTCGGTTTCCCCCAGGAGTTTTCGCGGCTGCCTATTGTGCGCGGCAGTGACCTTCATTTTCTCTGGTCCGGCAAACGAGAGAAAAAGGGACCTCTTATTGATGCCTGTATCCAGCATTTTTCAGCGGATTTTGAAGATAATCTGAGTACAGTTGTGGCAAATGCCCGCTCTGCGGCAGGGCTCCCGGCTAAGATGAACTACTGGACGAAGGGTAAACTGGAGGAGATCGGAGAGCAACTTGATCTTTACAGGAAAAAAGAATTTCTATTATCTGTTATGGCCAACAAAGAGAAGACCACCAGAGAACTGCAAGATGTAGATGGGAAACTGCGGAAGGTAAAGGAAACATTGGCTGCACTTACAAGGGAGCATAAGGAACTTGCAGGGGAGCGCCAGGCCGCTCTCTGCCTTACAGCTAAGTCATGGGAGAGAAAGCTGTCAGCCCTGCGAGCAGAATATCGGGAGGGTGGATATGAGCGCTGCTCCCGGGAGGACCTCCATCTCTGGGCTGAATCAGCTGCAGTGGAGCGGTCGCTCAGGGAAAAAGAGGATTCATTGAAAAGCCAAATCAGTGAAACAGAAAAAGAGCTTTTTGATGTGCAGCAGCGGCAGGCCAATGTCAGCCGTTCTTTGAAGGAAGCTGAGGAAGCTTATAATTTGACGAAGGAAACCTTGAGCCGGCTCCGGCAGGAAAAGGAAGAGAAAGGGAGAGTGCGCTCTGATCTGATGGCAGAGACGCGTACACTGTTGAATAGTGCCAGATCAGCGGATGCTCAGAGGAACAGGACGAAGTGGGCACTGGCTGTTGGGGCCTTACTTGTGGTTGCTGCAGCTGCACTCTTCATTGCCGGGCAGCTTCTTCCAGGAGGGTTTTTGCTTATCGGGGGATTGGCGATTTTCGGTTGGGCATTGTCGGTTTTCGGGATCTGTGGCAGGACTGTCAGGGAAGCGGAGGAGAAGATCCGGCATCTCACTCGGGAAGCCGGACTGCAGCCTGCAGGGACACTGGATGAGGTGGCAGTACTCTTGACAAGGCACTTCCAAAAACAAGATGATCTAGGGGACGAGGCTCTGGTGAAGGCAGAGCTGGAGTGTCAGGAGAAGGGGGAGAAACTCCAGAAGTTTGTCCAGGAGAGCCTCCTGTGTGAAAGGGAACAGAAAAGGTTTTCTGAAAGCCTGCGGGAATTCCGTTCATCTTTATTGAAGTGTACACGGGAACTCGACAGTGTTAAGCTCACACTGGAGGATCTGATGAGGAAAACCGGGAAGCCTGACCGCGGTTCACTGGAAGATGCTATAAAAGATAGGGAGCGTATGGAAAGGGAAATAGAGAAAGCTGTGACACGCCTGGGGACGCTCCTGGGCAGTGAGGAGGAGTGGAGGGAGAGGCTCTTCGCCCTGGAACCCCATCTTGAGCGGTACCCTGCTCCACGCCCTTTACAGGAACTCGATCAGCAAAAGGGGCAGCTGGAGGCAAAGCTGCAGGAATCAAGGAGACAGGAAGATGAGCTGCAGCGGTATTATGAGCAACTGCGCCGGCAGGAGTTGGAAGAAGCACAAAGCCTTTATGCCGCCGGTTGTGGGGATGTGGCCACACTTGCCCTGCGCTTAAAGAAGGCGGAGCAGGTGCTCAAAGGTGCCATCAGGGAGTCTTTGGCGGCTATTTGGGTGCAGCAGGTGGTGGAGGCTGCCAAGGAAGGTGTTGAGGAGATTCTTCTGGAGCCATTGGCCCGGGCAGGTGAAATTTTTTATCAGATCACCGGTCGTTATGATACCCTCAACTATGCCCGACAGGATGGTGATATAAAATTCAGTGTCAGCGAGCAGGAAACTACATACAGTGAGGATCTCTTAAGTGACGGTGCCAGGGCGCAGCTCTTGATCTCCCTGCGCCTGGCTCTGCTGGAAACGATCCTGGGGGAAGAGCCGGGGTTTTTGGTGCTGGATGACCCCCTGTTGAGCTCATCAGAGACCAGAAAACGGAATGCGATCAAGGTATTATTGGATTATATCAGGAAGGGTTGGCAGGTCTTCTACCTTACTGTTGACAGCGCAGCTGTGGAGATTTTTCGGGAATGTGGCAAGGAGCTGGTGGAATTCAAAAAGGTAAGTGATTTCTACCAATAAACGGGGCCAGGCTTGCTTTATTGCTTTATTCAGGTTGGATCGGAAATTATTGCGGTCCATTTTCCAAGCAACAGGACAATCTATTTATCCGACCTCAGACTTCCGGCTTCCGACATCTATTCCTGCCAGGCTTGCTTTAAGCAGTTGATCGGTAAGCCCGCATTGCCCTGTTGATGAAAATGGCTCAAGAGAACCGTCCCATATTGGTGGTTAATAGTTGGTCATTAGTCGTTGGAAAAAGGAATTGCCAGTTGTTTAAATTGGATCAGGAGAACCGTCCCCTTGATCCATATTTGGAGGTATGAAGATTGGAACCGGTGGAAAGAGTTCGTACATTTTTAGCAAAGTTTCCTTATGATATTCGGGTTATTGAGTTTGATGAAAGCACTAAAACCGCTGAGGATGCTGCCAGGACAGTGGGGGTAGAGGTGGGGCAGATTGCCAAAACGATCCTCTTCATTACAAGGGATGGCCCTGTATTGGTTACCACCAGCGGTGATGTGAAGGTGAGTCAGAGCAAACTGAAAAAACACCTGGGGGTAAAGGGCAAGTTGAAGCTTCCTGATGCTGCATTGACCCAGGAGATCACCGGCTTTCCCTTAGGGGGAGTCTGCCCCTTTGCGCTGAAAACCCAGGTACCTGTACTTATCGATGTAAGTATGCAGCGCTTCCCGGTGGTTTATATTGCTGCGGGTGGCCCCAAGGCGGTGGCAGCGGTTAATGTTGAACAGCTGCTGGAGATCACTGATGGGGAACTATGTGATCTTAGTGGTTAGTAAATATGAGATGTGGGAAGTGGGAGGTTGGAAGTGAGATGTGGGAAGTGGGATGTTGGAAGTGGGAATAGATGTATTGCGCCCTATTTCTCCAGTAGAAAAAATATTTCGGGAAACTCTGCCCGGAGTGGTTTCAGGTTATGAGGTGCGAGAGCAGCAGATCCAGATGGCTCTTATGGTTGAGCGGGGGCTGCTGCATGATGAGCATGTGATAGCTGAAGCGGGGACCGGGACAGGGAAGAGTTATGCCTACCTGATCCCGCTCTCTTTTGTCCGTCGGGGATGATGCAAGGATAGTTGTCAGCACAGCCACTATTGCCTTACAGGAGCAGCTGCTCAAAAAGGACATCCCCTTTTTAGAAGAGATACTGGGTATTGGCTATCGCGCGGAACTGGCCAAGGGGAAAGGCAACTACCTCTGCTTGCTGCGCTATCGGGAGGAACTGCAGAGCAGGGGTCTCTTTCCCGAAGATGACCTGGTGGATCGTCTCAGGGAATGGGTTGACCACACTAAGACCGGGGATAGAGCAGAGCTTCCCTTTGAACCAGGGGAGTCCTGGGGGATGGTGTGTGCAGATGATACCTGTCCGGGGCGCAAGTGCCAACTCAACAATGACTGCTTTTTTGTAAAAGCGAGGAAAAGGTTGCAGAGAGCAGGGATCATTGTTTGCAATCACGCCCTCTTTTTTATCAGATCTTAATCTCCGTGACTCGAGCAATGGTGCAGCAGCTCTCCTTCCGGAGTACCGCTATCTTGTTCTTGACGAGGCTCAGCATATAGAGTCGATAGCGCGGCACACCATGAGCACCGAGGTCTCCAATATGCGCCTGCATGTGATTCTTAACCAGCTCCGCAAGAGGGATGGCTGCCACCTTGATGCCTTGAACAAGGCCCTGGCCGTCAATGGGAAGTTTTTTGAGGCATTGGGCCGCGCAAACAACAGCAATAATTATCCCCTTCCCCAAAACTACGATATCTTCGATCTGGGTCAGGAATTGCAGTGGGCGGTTAAAGACACCGTCAGAATGTTTGATGTCGACCTTGTTGGTGAGCGTGAAAACGCTATCTTTAAATGCCTTGCTCGCTTCAATCAAGACTTAGGTGAGATTTTGGAGGCGGCTGATCCCGAGAAGGTTTACTGGGTGGAGAAAAGTGAGTACAGGAGACGCAGGCTGATCACCATGCATGCCACACCACTGAATGTCTCAGAGAGCCTGGATCGCCTTCTCTTTTACAATGATGATCTTTCCAGCGCTATTCTGACATCGGCTACCTTGAGCATCAGCGGAGATTTCTCCTTTTTCCGAGAGAATGTCGGCTGTTCCAGGGCATTGGAGATTTCTGTGGGGTCGCCTTTCTCCTATCAGGATCAGTGTCTGCTCTATCTGCCCCAGGGGCTTCCCGATCCGAGAGAACCCGGGTTTCATACAGGTGTGGCACCCTTCATAGAGGAGATCCTTACCCAAACAGAGGGGCGTGCTTTTGTTCTTTTCACCTCATACCGCGGGTTGAATGAGGTGTGGGACCTGCTAAAAGGTCGCCTTCCCTGGAAGCTGTTGAAACAGGGGGATCTTCCTAAAAATATAAGCTGATCGAAGAGTTTAAAGCTGACCTGCATTCTGTGTTATTCGCCACAGCCTCATACTGGGAAGGGGTGGACGTACCTGGGGAGGCACTCTCCTGTGTTATCCTGGTAAAACTCCCCTTTGCGGTACCCGATGACCCCCTTACAGAGGCCAAGATCAAATCCATAGAGCGTTCCGGAGGGAATCCCTTTTATAATTACTCCCTCCCACAGGCCGTTCTCCGGCTGAGGCAGGGTTTCGGCAGGCTGATCAGGTCCAGAGATGACCGTGGGATTGTAGCCATCCTCGACCCTAGAGTAAGGACGAAGCGTTACGGCAGGTATTTCCTGGATGACCTTCCTTCCTGCAGGGAGATAACCAGTCTAGATGATGTTGAACACTTATTAAAAGCAGCAGAGTGAATAATATTTGCCAAAATATAAGTTGAGGTGATCAAGTTGAAGAAAAGCCTGGAGATCAAAGTAACAGAAGAAATGCTGCTGAAAAGGGCGGGCGGCCGTTCAAACGAAAGAACAGCACAGTATTTACCAGAGATAATATCTCTTGGAGAGGGTTTGTTGGAACCAAAGACAGTTTACGATGTTTTTGCCATCGACAAAATTGAAGAGAAAAGGTTGTACCTGGAAAACGGTCAGGTATTTCGCAGTGAACACCTCTGTAAACTGCTGATTGGTGCGGAAAAACTTGTGGCAATGTGTTCCACTATTGGATCCGCACTGGAAAGGAAAGTAAGGGAGTTAAGCGAAGCAGGGGATATGTTAAATTCTTACTTATTGGACATATATGGTGCAGTTGCGGTTGGTTTATTAATGAGGAGTTTGTATCAGAGGATCAAGCAAGACTATGCAGGGTTTGGAATAACGGTGTATTTAGAGCCTGGTCAGCTGGACTGGAAGATAAGTGACCAGAGGGTTTTGTTTCAGCTTATTTCCCCTGAACAGATCGGTGTTTCTTTGAACGAGAGCTTTGTGATGAAACCTGTGAAAACTACAACAGGTGTTTTTGGGATCGGGGATATGGATAAGGTGAAAAAAGGGGTTTTTGCGTGTGAGGTTTGCCCAAAACGGAAGACGTGTACTTTTAAGCATGAAGCCGAGGAGTTGTTGCAGGACAGGGTTTAAAGTCCTGCAACAAAAACCCCGGGTCCCGGGACATAGCATGGGGTTGCTTACTTATTGGATAGCCATATTATAGTGGCTGTACGTTGGTTGCCTGCTCACCCCGGGGCCCATCTGTTACCTCGAACCTAACCCGCTGTCCTTCGCTCAGTGTTTTAAAGCCTTCTTCTTGAATTGCGGAAAAGTGGACGAAGACATCTGTTCCGTTTTCACTTGTAATAAAACCATATCCTTTGCGTTCGTCAAACCACTTAACTGTCCCTTCCAAAAAACATTCCTCCTTAGTAACTTGAATCTGTCCTTAGTATGCACCTGCCGGGGCTTTTAATACTTACCAGGTCTTTCCCGTGGGGTTCCCAAAATGTTAAAATATAAGAAACATGTAAAGGAGGACCCCTCATGAACGGAATGGCGCTCCTGGCTGTTGTCTACCCACCTGAAGATTCGATCATCGAAGGTGTTCTGCAGACAGCAGGGATCAAGGTATTGAAGCTGCGTGAATCTATAGCTCCTGTTGAGGGGATAGCCATTGGCCCTCTGGCAGAAATAAAAATCTATGTCCCCGAGGATCAATTACAGACTGCCAGAGATATCCTTTCCTGGGCCCAGCAGTAGGGTTGAAACAACGCTATTCCTTTTTGGGGAAGGCGTTATTGCCTGTAATCAATGGCCGTGATCCCGCGACATAATAGGGGATGCGCAGCACCTCGTTGATTTCCTCTTCAGTTGCACCCAATTCCCGCGCACGGTTGGCTAAAACCATTACCCCACGCTCTGATCCAATGTAGGCATCAAGAGCCAGTGAGATAAAAACCTTTGTCTTCTCATCTACCGCCCCCGGCCTGGTGGCAACTTCAATCACCTTGGTTACGGCATCATAGAATTCCTTGTCGCGCTTCCCGAGTTCCTGGACAAAGGGTGGAAAATTGGCCAAGTGTTTCACCTCCTGGTAGTTTTCTATCACTAGTGAGTTCTTGATCCGCATTATAAATTCCTGCAGTATTATCTAATATTGTACATTGAGGAGATACAAGCGCTCATCTGTTTTCAGGTAACAGTGCAATCCCCTTTTTCAACGGCTAACCACCAATCCAAAAACTGAAGCCGGAGACCGGAAGTCGGAAGCCTAAGAAATCCAGGATCTGCCTTGGAGCAGTGGGCAGTTTTTGTGATCCTTTTCAGACAACTATCATTACTTTTCTATGACTAACCACTACCCACCGAATTCGCTGTATGGGAAATGATTAGAAAACTCGTCTAATTTTGAAGGATTACAGCTTAAATAGACAGAAGTCTATAGGTTATATGTACCCTTTTTTGAAAAAGAAAGAGATGATCGCAAGTGTTTACAGACGGGGGGTTGCCCGAGAGGGATGGCAGAATCCTGGAAAAAGTTTTAGCGGGGCCGCTGGGCGATATTGCGGAAAAAATCTTGCAAGGAGAGCGCTTGACCAGGGAAGAGGGGATTCGCCTGGCTGAATCCCCGGATCTGATGGCTATAGGTTTCATGGCGGATTATGCCCGCAGGTGTCGGGCAGGAGATATAGTTTATTTTATCAACAACGCACACATCAACCACACCAATATCTGCAAAAATCTCTGTCGTTTTTGTGCATTTGGACGGAAAGCAGATGCACCTGGTGCATTTGTGCTGGCTTTGGATGAAATAGCCGCCAAGGTTGATGAATTCAAACATTACCAGCCTACAGAGGTGCATATTGTAGGAGGGCTTAACCCAGCCCTCCCTTTTTCATATTATGAGGAAATGCTGAGGATCGTGCGCAGGGCGCTGCCTGATGCGCATATCCAGGCCTTTGATGCTGTAGAGATCGATTTTTTGGGGGAGATCTCCGGGCTTGGAGTAGAGGGTGTTCTTGGTCGTTTGCGGGAGGTGGGGCTTGGTTCTCTTCCCGGAGGAGGGGCGGAAATCATCAATCCTGCGGTTCGCCGCGAGATCTGCCCCCAGAAGATCAGTGGAGAGCGCTGGCTAGAGGTTCACAGGATTGCGCACCAGATGGGCCTATATACCAATGCCACCATGCTGTATGGTCATTTGGAATGCCCTGCTGACAGGGTGGATCACCTGCTCAGGCTGCGCTCTCTTCAGGATGAGACCGGCGGCTTTTTAGCTTTTATACCACTTCCCTTTCACTCGGAAAACACATCTTTTTCTCACCTGCCGCGCAGCTCCGGGTTTGATGATCTGAAGACTGTCGCCCTGGCTCGTTTGCTTCTGGATAATTTCCTTTATATCAAATCTTTTTGGATCATGCTCACACCAAACCTTGCTCAGATTTCTCTGAATTTTGGAGCGAACGACCTTGATGGCACCGTAAGGGAGGAAAAGATCGCCCATGATGCCGGTGCTGCTACTCCGCAGTACCAGCCATCAGAGAGTTTTTTGCGGATGATCCGGGAGGTGGGGCGTATCCCGGTAGAGAGAGATACCGTTTATAATGTGATTCGGCGCTATAGTTGATGTGCTGGAAAAATAACAAAAGCGTGGGGGCCAGCTTGATGAATAGAGGGGAAGCCTTGGGAAAACCAAGGGTGGGAAGGGTAGGTTATATCAACTGTTTTCCGATATTTTACCCGCTGGAAAAGGGCTTGATCAAGCTTTCTGCCCAGATCGTGGCCGATCACCCCAGCAACTTGAATAGCCTTTTCGCTGCCGGGGATATCGAAGTGACAGCGGTATCTTCTATCGCCTATGCCCACCAATGCTCATCCTGTGTGGTTTTACCGGATTTGGCCATTGCCAGTGATGGGGCGGTTTGGAGTGTGGCACTGTTGAGCCGGGTGCCTTTATCCCAACTGAAAGGGGAGCGCGTTTCCCTGACACCATATTCCGCCACCAGCATAGCCCTCCTGCAAATTCTCCTGAGCAGGTTTTATGAGGTCGAAGTTGAGTATTTCTACAGGCCGCAGGGTGTGTCGCCCTGGTGGGGGGAACCTAAGGCAACTCTGGTGATCGGTGATGAGGCATTAAAGACCATCTACCGGTATTTAGAGGAAGATGAGCTTTGCGCAAACCAAAAATGCTATGTGTACGATTTGGGTGCTGAATGGAAAAAGTTCACAGGGAAGCAGATGGTTTTTGCCCTGTGGGTAGTACGGCGTGATTTTATGGAACAGCACCCGGTTTTGCTGCGGGAGACCTGGCTGGCACTGCAGGAGGCAAAATCCTGGAGCAGCAGGCATCGCAGGTTTATTGCTGAGCAGGCACAAAGCCTGATCCGCATCCCTGCGGAAATTATGGAAGACTACTTCCGGCATATTAAGTATGAGCTTTATTTGAACGGGTTGCACCAGTTTTTTGAGTATGCCTGGCACTGTGGGGTGCTTGACTCTCAGGTTCAGGCAGAGGTTTGGAGGGATCCTGTTGTCGAACCGGTTAAACATGGATGAGATCAGTGATAAGGTTTTTGGTGGGAAGCGGATTTCACCGGAGGAGGGGTCTTATCTCCTGGAAAAAGCGGATCTTCTCTCCCTAGGGTTGCTGGCAGATCAGGTCAGGAAGCAGAAGCACCCGGATGGTATTGTTACTTTTGTGATCGACAGAAATATCAATTATACCAATATCTGCTGCTGTGGCTGCGGCTTTTGTGCCTTTTACCGGCCGGCACGCCATCCGGAGGGATATCTGCTTACCAAAGATGAAGTTTTTCAGAAGATTGAGGAGCTGCTTGCTATGGGTGGAACCCAGGTACTGATGCAGGGGGGACTCCATCCTGGTCTGGACCTGGAATACTTCGAGGATCTCTTCAAGGAGATCAAAAAACACTACCCGGTTACATTGCATTGTCTCTCCCCTGTAGAAATCGACTACCTGGCGGGAAAAAGCGGGCTCCCTCTGGAGCAGGTGATTAAACGCTTACAGGAAGCTGGGCTGGATTCCCTTCCCGGTGGGGGAGCGGAAATTCTCGTGGAGAGAGTGCGCCGTGAGATCAGTCCCAAGAAAATTAGTGCACAGCGGTGGCTGGAGGTAACGGAAGCGGTTCATAGAATGGGGATGAAATCCACTGCCACCATGGTGTTTGGGCACCGGGAGACACTCCATGACCGCATCACTCACCTGGAAGAGGTGCGCTCCCTCCAGGATGAGACCGGGGGATTCACCGCTTTTATCCCCTGGACCTACCAACCAGGTAATACCATGTTAGGTGGGAGGGCAATCTCATCCTGGGAATATCTGCGTATGATGGCAGTGAGCCGCATTTTTCTGGATAACATTCCGAACTTGCAGGTATCCTGGGTCACACAGGGAGTGAAGATTGCCCAAATTGCACTTGCTTTCGGTGCCAATGATTTTGGTTCCACCATGCTTGAAGAGAATGTGGTGCGAGCCGCCGGCACCAGCCATTCCAGTTCTGAAGAGGAGCTTGTGGCCTTAATCAAAGACGCAGGTTTCAGCGCCGCACAGCGAGATAATTTGTATCGCATCTTAAAGCATTACTAACGTAGTCATGCTCACTACCGGGGCCAACCACCGGCTTCCGACCTCTATTCCCACTTCCAACCTCCCACTTCTCACATCTCATGGGATCAGGAGAACCGTACCCCCGATCTCTATTCTAGGTCGGGGAGTTTGAGGTTTTTGGCTTCCGGGAGCTTCTGCTGGTGGTCGTAGATGATGCGGGAGATTTTGGCGATGTTTTTGAAGCCTGTGTCCTCATCGGTAATTCCCTCGGAGAGTATAACAAGGATATAAGGTCGCTTTGAGAAGACGATCCCGGCATCTGTGGCCACTCCGATGATGCTCCCCTCTTTATGAGGGATTACCAGTTCAGGAGGCAACTCCCCCGGCAGACCCACATGGTAGACAGTATGGGCCAAGTCATTTAAGAACCTTCCTCCCTGTCCCGGATTTCTTTCCGCAAACCTGTAAGCCTCTTCCACGAAGGCTCCCATATCCTTAGCTGTGGTGGATGCGCTTCCAAAGGGGCGGGTGGTGTCAGGCCCCAGTTTTTTGATAAAGGCCATCACATTGTCATATCCCAGGTGGCGCACCAGCATATTATGGGCGACATTGTCGCTCAAAGTGATGGAGATGGTGGCCAGACAGCGCAGGGAGTAGGTATCTCCATGGCGTGCCACATACTGCAGATCCCCGGCCCCACCCTGGTAGTCGGTGTTTTTGTTGTAGCTGACCCGGTCCCTCCAATCCAGCTTTCCGGCAGCCACCTGTTCATAGAGATAGAGTACCACCGGCAGCTTGATCGTGCTGGCAGGAGGGATCGGTGTTTTCTCATTGATCCCGAATTCCTCTCCTGAGGCCAGGTCTTTTAAGTAAATACCATAGGTTCCCGGCAGAGTTGCTGTGAATTTTGCGACTTCTTCTTGCAGCGGCTGATAGTCGGGTTTGGGATTCAGCGGTTTCAGGGACGTGGGTTCCGATAATTTGCCCTACCGCAAAGACCAGCATAACAA
>NZ_CDRZ01000228.1 GCF_000946815.1 Syntrophaceticus schinkii
TTCTGATGTTCGGTGCTTATGTTATAGTTAATTGCTTATTTATGACTATTTTAAACAGAGATTTATGATAATCAAAAATTCATTTACCCTTGTGTAAATAAGTCACTGACAACTAATATTTGGGCTTATATCTGTCACTTTCGAGTCAGATGTTGCATCATCATCTGCATCGGGCTGTCTTTTAGATTGTCACTACTAAAACAGCATCCAATAAGAATCACCAGGCCACCCAGCAGCTGAAGGGTTGTCATTTTCTGTGACAGCAGAAGTGCGGAAAAAACCAACAGCAGTCACCGGTTCAGCTGTGCATAATACAGAAGCAGTTGTGGAACCCACCAGCTTCATACCTGCCATAAAGGTGAATAGTGCAACAGATGTGAAAATTCCTGTGGCAACACAGGCCAGCCATGCCACCGTCGACATCTGATAGTTCAAGGTACCTGTTGCACTACCAAGCAAGAAAAGAGGGGCTGCAGTAAGTATACAAATGAAAGCAGATGCAGCAATAGGTTCCAGCTTTTTCATAGCTCCGTTACTAGTCATCACAAAACCAGACAAAGCCAAGGCGGCAGCCAGTCCCATGAAAATACCGATTGTACATATCTTACCCCAGGAAACCCCAACCACCATGACTAGACCAATCAATGCTAAGGCAACTCCAGCGATACCTGAAAGCTTAAGCCGCTCCTTATTAAAAACAAAACCCCAAACTGCCACCCAGAGGATATAAGTATAAAAAAGAACTGCAGCCAAGCCTGCTGATATACTCTTAACAGCAGACATGTATAGGTATGCCGCCACAGCCTGTGAGGTGCCCGCGGCCAACAGCAATACCACCGGTATTTTGCCAAGCATACTAAAAATGTTGCGCTTATAGATGGTAATATACAGTAGATATACCGCAGACGCGACAACATAGCGCAAAAAGACATACTCAGAAACAGTTGCCCCTCCCTGGTAGGCATACACGGCCAATACCGGCGTAAAACCATAACAAATACCAGATAAAATGACAAGTAAAACTCCAACAATATAGCGGTTCAAAACACTCCTGCTCCTCCCAAGGGTTTCCCCTTGAAATTTCACAAGTAACAACCAGTTAAACCTTTGCTATAAACAATAGAGTTAATAAAACTTCTTCAAATTGTTTTTTATCACCAAGGCGAACTTTTAAGTATATTAATAATTTAATCAAGTTCATAGTTCCGATTTACTTAACCACGTCCCATAGGGATATTTTTACCTATGTTTCAATGAGAAACCAAGCCCTAAATTTACGAATTTGAAATTTAGGGCTTTCTGTCAACTCACAGGTTTAATTTATGCAGGAGTTCAGGTTGTTAAAGCATTTGCTGGGCTACAATAGAGGATTGTCCCCCTTAGAGCCTACCATTCCTGGCTTTATCCACACATTGTGTCCCTTGCCATTCATGAAAATATTACCCTCGTTTTCTTCCAACAGCATGATGTAGTCTGAATTGGTAAAATGTCCACCCTGATCAATGGTGATAATCTCTGGCTTTTGGTAGCTTAGAGCACGCTTTAGCCAGTTCAGGACAAAGGATTTATTCAATGTACTGGATAGCTCGTAACCTACAATATATTGGCAAAGTAGCGATCAATAGAAATCATAAGGCTCCTCAGTGGTGTTGATCAATATGTTTTTACATTGTGTGTAGTGATCGAGAATCTGCTTGTGGACTTCTCTGCCGTAGCCGGAATCCTTATAGCCGCCGAAAGCGGAGCCCGCGGGGGAGATGCCGTATTCGTTGACCCAGATCGTTCCACCTTGTAGGGCTTTGGCCACGCGCAGGGCCTTATTGATATCTTGGGTCCAGACGCCGCCGGCCAAGCCGTAGCAGGAATCGTTAGCCATGGCAATGACGTCGTCTTCGTCCTTGAACTTCAGCACGACCAGCACCGGCCCGAAGATCTCCTCCTGAGCGACGCGCATCTTGTTGTCCACATCGGCCAAAATCGTCGGCGCAATAAAAAAGCCCTTGTCGTATCCGTTCCCTGTCAGACGTTTTCCACCCGCCACCAACCTGGCGCCTTCCTTAACGCCGATATCGATGTATTCAAGGATTTTCTTCATTTGGCTCTCGTCGATAACCGGCCCCATTTGTGTTTCCGGGTCAAGGCCGTTGCCAACCTTGACGGCATTGAATCTTGCGGCCAGCTCGGTGAGGAACTTATCGTAAATTTCCTCCTGGATGAAAAGACGCGAGCCGGCGCAACAGATCTGGCCGCTGTTGAAGAGGATGTTGCTTTGAGCAGCAATCATTGCCCTTTCCCATTGGCAATCGGCAAAAATTATATGCGCCGACTTTCCACCCAACTCTAAGGTGGAGGGGATGATGTTCTGGCCGGCATTGGCACCGATCTGCCTGCCAACCTCTGTCGAGCCCGTAAAGGCGATCTTACGGATACCTTTATGCTTGCTGAGGGCGGTGCCGCAGACACTCCCGCTGCCGGTAACGATATTCAAGACACCGGACGGTAGGATATCGCCGATCAGCTTTGCTAATTCCAGAATGGATATAGAGGTGTTGCTGGCAGGTTTAAAAACGATGCAATTGCCGGCAGCCAGGGCGGGCGCCAGCTTCCAGCAGCCCATACAGATAGGATAATTCCAGGGGACGATCTGGCCCACAACGCCCAGGGGCTCGCGTCGCAGGATCGAAAAGGATGCGTCGTCATGCTCGACAAAAAGCCCTTCGTCCGAGCGGATGCAGGAGGCAAAATAACGGAATTCGTCGACCGCGTCCCACATATCCCACCGTGATTCTTCAATGGGCTTACCATTGTCAAGGGTTTCGATCTCAGCCAGATACTCGATGTTTGCTTCGATGACATTGGAAATCTTCCAAAGGATCTCAGAGCGTTCTCGCGTTGAGGTCTTGCCCCAAGCCGGAAAGGCCTCCCAGGCTGCTGCAACGGCTTTGTCAACGTCAGTTACATCTCCATAGGCGATGGCAGCTAATTTTTCACCTGTGGCCGGGTTGATCGAGTCAAATGTTTTCCCGCTTGCCGCCCCTACAAATTCACCGTTAATATACATGCCGTAGGTTTCTTGTAACTTGATTGTCATAGTTTATCCTCCTTGTTTTTTGCTGTCTTTACTTCTGTAATATAAATTTGTATATTTTCCCAAAGACAATATAACCACCAGATTTGATAATATCCATTATATAGAATACATTTTTTTATTTAATTTCTTCTCAGTACACCACCAACAATTTTGTTTTGCTCAAATGGCATTTTACGGCCCCGTAAAGGAAGACTACTCAAATGGATAATTCGTATCAACTGATGCAATTAAATCAGTATTATATCAAACTTGATTAAAAACATATGGAACCCTACGTTTATCACCCCCTCTTATTATTGAAGACAACGCCGGAACCGTAAGTTTTAGGTACTTATCCACTCAAGTTAACATTCCTAAACTTGTTTCGAAAACGACTAATACTAAAGCCTAGTTAATAAATTCCCAACTCATTTATCTTGTTTGGTAATGACCGTCCCTAGCTATAGAAGTTATTATCATGCAGTTCTGTTGGTGCGAAAAAAGAAGGACTTCGATACTGCATAAATTCATTATGCAAGTACAATGCCAATAGAAGACCTATGTCAGTTGGCGCTGTGAAGACAACATTTTGTAATAATTTCAATAACTGAAAGAGCTGCCCTATAAGTCTATAAACTTAACATTAAGTCATTTATGTCAATAAAACCTTGATCTGCTTCGAGCCCCCTTTTTCAAGCTCAAAGTTGACAGCCCAATCTAGTAAATTGTGCTTATTAAGGAAGTACCCCCACAAAGGAACCCGTTACATCGTTTTCTGCAACCCAAAAAAAGCGGAATATGATCGGTTTGGCTCTTAAAACCGTTGATGCAACAAGATTTTTTATGCTAGGTATCAAATTTGAGTTTCAATTTAAGCACACAATAGCAAAATATTATCTCCTGTTTAATAAGACCTCACTAGCATAGGGAAAGCCGATGAGGTCTTTTATGAAAGTTTAGATACGTAAATTTTAGACTATCAGTTAATTAGTAGACTCTTTTAGTGCTTTTTTCAATATCTCGTCGATCTCCGCGTCTGCCTCAGGTTCTATTGGTACAACTTCATGTATAGCAAGCAGTTCTTTAGCTCTTTGTCTTGCTTTATCTTCTACCTTCATCTTATTAATAGCCCAGTTATCGTAGGTTGACCTATCGCCGATGGGAGGTATCCAGAGTGCCCCGGCACGCAGGTGTTTGCGTGTGTGCTTATGCCCTAAGAAAGCCTCCTTGGTTTCGACTATCTCTTCAATAACATCTAGTGCTAGTGTGTCTTCAGATACTTCACTTCCCTCAATTGTCCTCATGATTACAGAGGAGAGCTCATCATCCATCACCAGCATGGCATAGCAAGAAATAAGACAGTTGTCCAGTGAACCGGTTGCTGCAAGGATGTCTGTCCCGATCAGTGCAGGCAGGAGTGCATTATAGAGGTGTTCGTAACCGCTCTGCATATCAGCCACTTTAGATGCACCGGAGTAACCTGTAACTGTTGACGGAATTTTGTAATACTACCTGGCCAGTTGAGCAGAAGCTGCAGCAGCTAATCCCTGCTCAGGCATCGCCCAGAGCCCAAGACCTGTCTTCATATCCATAAATGTAACCCTTGGAGACATGACTACAGGTGCCCCAGGTTTCAACATCTGGCTGGCAATAACACTGGAAAGGATTTCAGCATTATGCTGCGCAACACAACCGGCTAAGGTTATCGGTCCTGTAGCTCCCATCATAGGGCATGGCACAATACCTAATGGCAGTCCCGCCTCTACAATATCTATCAAAGCCTCTGCAGGATGGAACCCGCTGTTCAGCGGGCTTATTGTTGATACTTCTATATAAGCAAGTGGTCTCTCCCTTAAAGCATCCATACCACCGGCAACCGCAGCAAGCACTTCAATAATATAGGGGAGTTCATGTGATGATTCAGCACAAATGCGCTGTGGTTTAGAGCTGTTTCTCAGTGTGGCAGCTGTTTCGGCTGTAACAATTATTTCCTGCGGAACATCTCTTGGGAATACCGGTGAAATAAGATGGGTGTTCTCTAAAGCATCAGACAGCTTAGCAAAGTCCTCCAGGTCTTTAAGGGAAGCATCACGTTTTTCTTCTGTTTCCAGATCAATCACAGATGGTGCGCCTACACAAGTCTGTGCATACCCCTTCTGCTTGCCCATTTCAATAACAAGGTCACAGCCATTCCGGCCGTAAATATTAAAGGCAGATGGAACAGTTTTCAAACCCTTATCTATTACATCTTCAGTAAATAGTATTCTTTCACCTTTTTCTTTACAACCGTTATCAAGGAATAATCCTCTTAACCTATCAGATGAAGTACTGATCCCAATCCTTTTCAGTATCTCTACACTTGCTTCATGCATCTGTATTAATTCACCATCAGAAAAATAATCGTATCTCATTTCAACTTCAACCCCTTATCTTTCTTTTTTTTATGCCAACTAATACACCAAACCGGTCAGAGCTTCGACATATTTGACGATTCACAGTCTCCTTGATGTGATAAAGTGGGGGAATTAGCTGGTGCTGACAGCTAATTCCCCGTCCCTGAATCACTATTTCTTAATCCCGTACTCCTCTTCAGCTTCCTCTATAATTGCCCTAATTTGTTCAGGTACACCATCCGGTAAGGGGTCTGGTTTATGGTTTTCTAGTATGTATATAGCCTCTTCGTAAGCTCTTTCAGCAAAGTCTTTTCCTCCACGTTCCAGCCATGCATCACGCATTCTGCGATCAATTAACTTAGGTTGGGACTGCTCTGTTTTCATGTGTTTAAAGGTATGCTCATGGGTTATGAACTCACCAGCGGCACCTACCTGTCTGATGACGTCCACAGCCAATGTCGCATCATTAACAACTACCCCTTCAACTGCCTTTTTGATCATTTTTGCCATATCGTTATCCATAACTAACTGGGCATAGTCAAAGGTAATTCCGAGCTCAAGCATCCCCAGGCCGTATATAAGATTGGCTCCCGCTAAGGCTGGCAGTAGCCCAGTGATAGTCTTCTCATGTGCTGCCTGAGCATCAGGAAGCTTACTGTCAGCCTATCCACCCGCTACCCAACTGGGAAGCAGATAATATTGTGCAAGTCCTGCTACAGCAGCGTTAATTACACCTAGTTCTGGCGAACCAACAGGAGCAGTAGAGTATTTTAAGTCAAAGCGAGTTGTAGAACTTCCATATAACACCGGGGACCCTTTTTTAGTTAACTGGCTTAAAACAATACCACTCAAAACCTCGGCATTATGAGTTACCAGCGTTCCTGCTACAGTAACGGGCGAAGACCCCCCCGCCATAGCCATAGACAGAATATTGACGCAAATATCCTCTCTGGCACACTCAATAATGACATCACAGCAATCCTGTATTAACTGCAAAGGACTAGTCGGGCAAACCAGAGAACTGTAAATCGGCCTTTCTCTCAGCTTATCCCTGCCGCCAACTATAGCAGAGGCAATTTCGACCATTTTTTTGAGGTTTCTACCTGTACCTGACCCAGCAAAACAGTGCTTTGATGTATTAGCGAAAAATTCCTCAGCCTCATGGAGGACAGCTACCTCCGGATGCACATCCCGGGCTGAAACCGCCCTTTCATGAACATCTATTTGATCAAGAGCATCACACACCAATGCTGTTTTACCAACATCAGCTTTAGTGGTTTCTCTATACTCTTTGGTATAAGGATCATTAACCATAATTCCTTCACCAAAGTTTGTAAAACCTACTCTTTTCCCGTCCACAACAAAGTCATGTTTAGGATTTCTTCCTGCTAAAAGAACAGTGCTCGGTGCACTGCGGATCGCATCCTCTACTACATACCCAGGAAATTTAACCACATTAGTTTTCGGATTAACGTCACATCCTCCATCACCGTATATTTCCTGAGCCTCTTTACTCTCTACTTTTATACCTGTTTGCTGAAGAACTTCCAGTGTAGCACAGTGCATATCAAACAGTTCTTCCTCTGTAAACATCTTTAGGCCAAACCCCGAGCACCTGTTAACACCGGCTTTCAGGTTTCTAGTAGTCAATTATTACCACCTCCGAAATATTGTAAAACTGATCCTGGAACAGCTCAAATTACATAGAGAACATACCCCCAGTTAATTTATATTCCCAATCATACGATCCACTATATACTTACAATAGATTTCAAACTTGCTTAACCTCTACCAAGCAAATATAATGCTTTGGTAACTGCTTCCGCGGCATCCTCTCCAAAAGCATCGGCTCCTATTTTATCTGCCCAGCGCTGCGTACAAGGTGCTCCACCTACCATGGTCTTAAACCGCTCTCTGAGCCCTTTTTTCCTAAGTTCATCCTCTAATTTCTTCTGCCCTTCCAGTGTAGTAGAAAGCAATGCGCTAGTACCGATGATGTCAGCTTCAACATCTACCGCTGTTTCTATAATTTTATTTGTCGGCACATCCCGCCCAAGGTCAATTACTTCAATTCCCTGAGTTCTAAGGAGAGATATAACTATTCCTTTCCCGATGTCGTGAACATCACCTTCAACTGTTGCAATGACCATCTTACCCTTTTTTTCGGCGGAATCTCTGGAAATAACAGCATCAAAAACTTCCCCAACCTTCTTCATGATCTCAGCACTAAGGATTAACTGGGGTAAAAACACTTCACCTCTTCCAAACAAGTCCCCCACCTGTCTAATCCCAACGCTGAATCCCTCTGCAAGAATATCAACCGGATCAAATCCTTCAGCTATAGCTTCTTCTGCTACCTCCAAGGCTGCCTTTTCGTCGCAATTCAATATAGAATCTACTGCAGAAACCAACACTTCATCCCTGGTCAAAGTTGTTCCCCCTTCCTCTTCTTAGTTACTAGGCTGCGCTACTCCTACAGCCCTGCCCTCTTAATAAAATTTGATACCGACTTGATTTCGATGTCCAGCAATTTGGCAATGCGGAACTTGGCTTCAATTCCTTTTGCGAATCCATCAAGATGATGAACAATCCCAATATCCAGCTCTTCCCTCAGTTCTCTTACTACAGCTTCATCAACTAAATCCAACACCGGAACTCCCAGTTTATCGGCTACATACTCCTTCGCCTCTTTAATTTTCATGCCCTTGGACATCTGCATACGAGCCACCAGATCTCCAGTGGTTCGCATTCCGCCCATGCCAGAGGCCAGCGCGTGAGTGATAGCCATACCCATCGGGTCACCAACACCCAGCTACAATCCATCCGCTTTCCCTATTTCCACCAAAGCCTTTGAAGCCCTTGAGACAACATCCGGCGGTGGCGTATCAAAGACTGGTATAGCTCCAACTCCCATACCCACATTTACATGCACCGGGATAATGGCTGCCTCTGTGCAGGCTTTTACAAAAGTAACAGCACGGGCAATATTCCATGGAAACGATTTACTGCTATTAGTGTTAACAACTGCACCAAATATTGTCACCCCAGCCTTTTCAGCTACTTTGACTTGATCATGAGGGTATAACCCAGCCAAACGAACATCATCAAAATATAACTCGCCGTGCATTCCCAAAACAAATTCACCTGACATACCCATTTCTATGGGTAACTCAGGGTATTTTTCTTTTAATGCCCTTATTGCTCTCAATGTCGCAAGAAAATCCGCATCCCCTGATGCACCGGTTGTATCAAAGTTAATACCGTCCGCCCCAGCCTCATAAAGATTACTTCCTACATAGACCATGTCTTTTTCTGCATGTGTTACGGCATCTTCTTGGGCCGCCTGGGCTTCAGCTATTTTCCCCAGCGGTAAAAGTTCTGACCAGTTAGGGACAGGTCCATCTGGTTGCGTATAGAGACCCACATTCGGCATGGCCCCATAAAAAAGTGGAATAATAGTTGCTAACTGCGCCTGTTCCATATCGTACATTTCTTCATGCACAATCGGTTTGATGGCCTTATAGCTATAGTCAATGTGAGCTAATTCCATGGTATCTGATCCTAGAGCCCGTTCATGAATGTGAATAGATTGTGATCTATGAACAGGAACTCCAATGCGTACCATTTTCAAAGTGCCGGCATCAAACGTAACAATAACTTCGTTGCCCCGATCAACACTTACTATTTTTTCGGGTCTTGTACAGATATCAAACAGGTTATCTAGTTCCTCCTGGGTAAGGGAGGGTATTTTACCTCGATCTGCCGCATCGTTGGCTCCCTCCTCAAGCTCATGTCTCACCTCCTCTTTACTGAGCCAGACTGCGGATCCATCACCCATTCGTGTAAATACTTTTTCCAACCACATTCCCTCCTTTTTTGTCACAGTAATATAAACACACCTATGCAGTTCCTCTCATTCAGTTGCTTACCGCGGCTGATGCAGTTCTTAACACGTAAATTTAAGTACACTTGCCTTGCACAGCATCTGATATTTCCTGACCCCGGTGTCTTTTATTCTGAAACAGCATCAAGAAGCATCCCAATGCCACCCAGCCAAGAACGATAAGCCATTCTAACGGCCAATCAAGTGCCGCAGGGCTTGTAGGAATAATTAAAAGCAGGAGAACCGTTGCGCTTGCTAAAATGGCAAACCATATACCAACAAGGCCACCAGGAACTTTATAAGGCCGCTTCAAATTGGATTCTGAAAAGCGCAGTTTCATAGTCGCACAGGCTACCAATAAACATGCGGTTATTAAAGCAAGAGAAACTACGTTGGTTAAAGGAATAAGAAGATTTTTGCCAAAGAATGGTCCTGCAATAGTCAGCACTCCCATCAAAATTGTTCCATACAATGGAGTTCTATAAGTTGGATGCAGTTTACTAAGAGCTGACGGCAACTGCCCTTTCCTTGACATTCCAACCATGATACGAGTACTGGCAATGAAAAATGCGTTAAGGGTGCTGATAATCCCGCACATCGCCGCAAATAACATGAACTTGCCGAAGAAACCCAATCCTATCAGATTTAACGAGTTAAACGCCGGAAAAGGAATTTTAATAAACTCACACCATGGAAGCAAAGTTCCATATGCCATAATCACGATGATATAGAAAATCCCTGAAGAGAGAAGGGCTAGGCCAATAATAGCCCCAAACTTCTTGTAGTTTATTCCCTCTTCAGCTTCTTCAGCTTGCTGTGGGATGGTTTCAAATCCTGAGATAGAAAAAAGGCGTCATTACTAACACTTGCAAAAACCCAAGGAAAAATGTGGAGCTCGACTCTGACGCATGGAAAACCGGCAGTATATTTGAAGGACTGCCCTTAAAAAGAGAGATAATGAAGATAGTAAGCATACCTAAGAGAAGAATTTTCGTCATACCGCTTTGCAGCCAGGCCGCTTGCTCTACACCACGATAATTCATGTAAATAATATAGCCGGAGACAGCTACTGCAATGAGTAAAGTAGGCAAGTATACGGTTGCCCCCATTATAGTATAGAGCGGGATACTTTTTAGAGCCGGAATAAACTCTCCGATCAATGAAGCGATAGCAATGCTCTCCCATGGGCAGAGGATTGCGTTCCCCAAAATTAGAAACCAGCTCGCTATATATGACACACGAAACCCAAAAGCCCTGTCAATAAATTCAACTGTTCCCCCGGAAATAGGGATAGCAGCTGATAACTCACCAAAGGCAGCTCCTACTGGGAAAAGTATCAGTGCTCCAACTGCGAAAGCTAACAGAGCTGCAATAGGGCCTCCACCAATCTCCATCCAATCTCCCACTAAAATTATCCAACCCGTCCCAATGATTGCTCCAAAACCCATGGAAAAGTAGTGCCATAATCCCAGCGATTTTTTCATCCCTGAGGCTGTTGCCTCTTGCGCTTTACCAGTCACTTAATTATTACCCCCTATTGATCTCCATCTACACAAATACTGCGTTTTCAACATCAAAGCACCAATCTTGGTGCCTCAAGTCTCCCAATCACCACGAACATAAGGATACGCTTTGTCTTGGTAACCAATAATGCAAAATCCATGCCATATCTATTTAACATAGATAAATAGATATCTTAACCTGTTGGTTCTTGAACAAATACGATAATATTTACAGGATGTCTGCCTTCCCGTAATATTTCTATTAAATCATTGCTGCATTATTTTGTTCGTTAGTGATTTATTTATCGGATTAGAAACATCCGTAATTGATCAAAAACCCCCTCTTTCCTTAGAGAGGGGGTTTTTGATCAATTTATACTTATGCTTAAACTCAAACTTCTAATTCCAATTCAGGATTAACAACCTGCTGCTCTTCATCTCTTTCCAGTTTTAAGTACTTTCTTACAGCCGGTATTTTACTTGCGACATAATAAGTTAACATAGCTACTGCTGCAGAAAGTAAAGCTGCAGTTGTATAATTAAAAATAGGTAACCTTGCTACCGCATTAACTGGATCGTACACCAGAAAGTATACGGCGATCCCTATAATCAGGGATGTCACGCCTACAAGATTAAAACCTCTGGTATACACAAAACTATTATCTCCATCGACTCTATAGAGAGACTTCATACTAATTTTACTTTTACGAACAATAAAATAATCCATAACTATTAGACCTACACCTGGAGCGGCTGTAACACCCATCAAAGCCAAAAATACCGGGTAATATGTCCATGCCCCACCCCAGATCGTTAATATGCAACACCATATACCCCAAATAGCTGCCACCTTCAAATAAGAGATTTCTGGCTTAATTATTTTTGTACTAAGGCATAGGGTATATGTCCCTGCAGCTGCTGTGGAAATATTGGCTACTCCGATGAGAAAAAGAGCGATCAATCCCAGCTTAGCACCACCTAAAGCAATTAACCAGTCTGTGGGGTCACTACTTAGAATTCCTGATTGGGACATAATCAAGCCAGTGATCGCACCAATACAAATAAATAGCGCCATTACGATTCCAAATCCAGCAATAGTTCCCCAATAGCCTTCCCTCTCGGTCTTAACCAACCTCGGTAAAGCACCTAATGACGGGAACCAAGCGAATACAAAAGCTATATTCCACTCGGCAATCATCATAAAGGTTTCTCTGGGAGTGTTATATAGCCCTGCGTTAATGGGTTTCATTGCTAAAAGTTCTGGCCAAGAATATTGGGTAAAAACCATTATAACAATAACCAATCCGACTAAAAACAAACTAGGAACCATAATCCAGGTCGCAATACGTACGGCGATGGGACCCTTTATTGCGATATAGAAGCCACCAGCAACACAAAGCAAAGATAGCAACGTAACTACACTAGGTGACACATTGACTCCAAAAGCAGCAAGCAGCTTTGACATAGAAGATCCGAACACCTGGGCATTAATGGAATACCAACCCCAGGCAGCGGTAAATAACACAATCAGAAATATATTGACTCCAATATGCCCGTAAACTGCTCTTTGGTAGACCCAGAGATCTGTTCCAAGTCTTGTAGCAACCAAAGCAGCCGCAACAACAAATAATGCAGCCAACGTTATGCTAAAGAACGTATTTAATATAACCGATTTAATTCCTAGAAGAGTCGCGCAATAACCTCCTTGAACATAACACCATGTTGCTATAGCAAAACCAGAGGTAATCAAAAAAATATCCCAAAAGCTGTAGATCTTATCTTTTCTCATGAGTGGGATTATGCCAAAATAAACGTCATTATCCACTTGGTCCATTTGATTACTCATATATTATCACCCCTCCTTAATTAATGATTTTACACAGATGCAATTCCGATAATTAATCCGATTATCGATACTATTGAAACACAAGCTATACATATATAATCCGTCTTATTTAGTGGAGGGCCCGAATAATATGAAGGGTCATCCATGATTCTACATCTTTCTGCAATTTCTTTTTCCAACATCAATCGCTTATCATTTTTTTCAGCTATGATAATCACCCCCTCATATAAATCTCAAACACTTTAAAAAGACAACAACAAAACCGTAGTTTTTTAGGTGCTTATCCTCTTATGTTATTAACATTCCCAAACTGGTTTCCGAAAACGACTGACATTAAGGCCTAGTTAACTAATTCCTAACTCATTTAGCTTCTCCGATAACATTTTTTCATAGTCTTGATCGGCAGTTACATACGCCAAACCCTCACGTTGTAGTGCTAAAGCTGCGACAGCATGTTACTAGCTAGACTAACCCGCGTAAGCGTTAGTCAGAACTTCCATAAAGCCTTCCTTAGTCATTTTCCTGGGATTGTCCGGTGTCCCCAAGTTTTTCATAGCTATATCGCAAATCGTTTCGAAATCTTTCTCTTTTACTCCGACTGACTTTAAATCTGGTATATTTACAAGCTTTGATAATTTTTTCACAGCTATTACCGACTTATTGGCAGCTTCAAAAACATCCAGCCCGGCAATATCTTGACCCATCGCCTTCGCAATATCGGCAAACTTTTCCGGCTTAGCAAGGGTATTATGCTCCATGACATGTGGTAAGAAAATCGAGTTTGCAATGCCATGAGGAATGTCATATAATCCTCCAATAGCTTCCGCCATTGAGTGAACTGCAGCTGTGTCGGCATTAGAAAATGCTATCCCAGCAAGAAGACTTCCAAGCATTAGATAGTCTCTTGCTTCCACATTATCTCCATTAGCATAGGCAGGGACCAGGTATTTGGAGATATAATTAATAGCATATAACGCATACATATCACTAATTGGGTTAGCTGGTAGTGAAGTATAGGCTTCAATGGCGTGTGTCAAAGCATCCATCCCTGTTGAAGCTGTCAGTAAAGGAGGTAAACCCAGGGTCACCAAGGGATCAACTAGCGCTACAGTAGGACAGATTAAAGCACTACCGATAGCATCCTTTACATGAACAGCGCCCTGCGTATTGGTTATAACTGCCCAGATAGTAACCTCACTTCCCGTCCCGGCAGTTGTAGGGATAGTGATTAATGGAAGCCCCTGTTTCTTTGGTACATTCCAACCAAAATAATCATGGACTCTACCGGGGTTAGTCACCAACATGGATATTGCTTTGGCAGTATCCATAGGGCTGCCACCACCTATAGCGACTATCGCATCTGCTCCTACTTCCTTTGCAAATTGTGCTCCTTCCTCACAATTAACATCTCGTGGGTTTGCCATTATATTATGGAAAACGCTAACTTGGAAACCACTATCTTCGAGTTTATTTTTGAACGGTTCAATTAAGCCTACTTCAATTAATCCCTTATCAGTCACAATGAGGGGCTTTTTTACTTCCAACTCATTAATTTCATCAACAAGATTTTCCGCAACACCTCTTCCATAAACAATTCTAGTAGGAACAAAGAAATTAAAATTATTAATTACGTTCATCTATAACCATCCTTTCTTTCTAGTATGTGTGTGTTGAAAGTTATTATATTTTCCATAACCTCAGCTATTACCATCTGAAAAAACATTGACACCGAAACTAAATCATACATTTCAAAATAATTACCTCAAAATATTTCACCCCATTTCATTTAATATGGAAGTTATTCATGAACTTCTAAACGAGTCCCCACAATGGCGAACTATTTACTTGACGCAAGAAACTCCTACCTCTTTGTTAGAGATTGGAGTTTCTCAGTAGCCATTATTATTCTATTTTCTCAACCACCAAAGAATCATAATGCGAAGGAACTCTCATGCGTACATTCTCTTTAACTCTTACCAGTTTATCGGGATAAATCCCGTTTTGGCTACTAGTATCAATAGGATAAAAGATTATCCCCTCATCACAGATTATCACCTTTTCTTGCCTTGGCCAGTCGGTAGGACCGAAAATACCACTGTATCCCATGCCTCCGCTATCTATTTGATTGGCAAAAGCAATAACTGTATTGGTTTCAACAGCACGAGTTCTCCACAGGTGCCAGTGAACAGGGTCATCCCCTACAAAAGTTACTGCTGATGACAGAGGAACTCCTGTTGATTTGAGCGCTGCTGGTTTTGGTTCATGCATTGCAGCAGGTACTGCAATAATATCCACACCGCAGATAGCCAAACACATGGTTGATTCCGGAAAGACACAGTCATCACCGGAAAGCAAACCGATCCTGCCCAGAGGCAAGTCCACCCACTTGAAGCCCTTATCACCAGCAGTCGCCCAGAGTTTGTCCACCCCATTAAGATGTGCCTTCCGGTATTTTCCCGCGAGACCATCTCCGTTAATTAAAAAAACTGCATTATACAGTTTGTCACCACCTTCTTCAACTAACCCCAGCACCAGGTAAATCCCATACTTTTCTGCCAAATCAGCACATTTATCAATTAAAACCTCAGACGGAATCAAATCAGCTACCCACTTCGCTTCATCAAGAGAAGATACCCGGCCGGAAACAGCAAACTCGGGCAGCACAAGTACCTTAACATCATTCTGACACGCCGTTTTTGCCGCCGATTCTATCTTAACCAGGTTTTTTTCAATAGCGAAAGGCTCAGGGTAAAACTGAAATGCCCCAATTTGTGATGCCTTCCCTTCGGGAAGAGGTTTCATATTGTACAACCTATGTACAGAAAAAGGATTATTGAGATAGATGTTTAAATTAAGGTTTTTGTATAAACTTGGTCGGCGTTCTTGCATCCAATCCACGCCTGATACTAATTTTTTTTGCTTTGTTAAATCCAGATCAACCTGAGCATATACGACTCCATCCCCGGAATCAAGATAACCGATGTTGCTGCCATCCGGGGCAATAACACCGGACCCGCCGGCAAACCGCACGCCCCGTTCACAATCGCAGCGGTTGGTAGAAACCACATATACTACATTTTCCCAGGCACGGGTATACCAGGATGGGGCAGGGCATTTTTCTTCATTCCAGTTTGACAGATTACAGAGTATTTCCGTACCTTGCAAGGCCAACATCCTGGCCGGCTCAAAATAATAATAATCCATACAGATTAAACAGCCTATCTTCCCAATCTCTGTATCAAAAACCGGATACCCCAAATCACCTTCTTTTGCCCAAACAGTATCAGAAACATATAGATGTGTTTTCCTATATTTACCTACCAGTCCACAGGGACCTATTAAAACGGCTGTATTGTAATAGTTATTTGTAACAGGATCAACCTCTGCTATCCCGACAACTAGATAGCAACCATACTCCCTGGCAATTTCACCGAAAATATCCGTCGTCCTGCCGGGGACCTGTTCCACATATCCCTGTATCTCATGGCGGTCAAGGAAGCAGTAACCAGTCGTAGCCATTTCAGGAAGCACAATCAATTTCGCTCCCTTTTCCGCTGCATCCATGGCCATTTGGTACAATTTATTAATATTATTTGCTTTTTCTTTTAACTCCGGAGAAAATTGAACTGCAGCCACTGTAAATTGTCGCAACATAAACCACCTCTCCATTTAATGCATCTTTACACACTAAACAGCTAGTCATTCATACATTCCTGTTGCGAATCACGGGTCGAGACGCCTTCCGGTACAGCCACTAATGTTTCATCTAAGTCTTTTCTTATGTACCGCCTAATAGGTTCAAACTGGCTGAGCAACCAATATGTACCTGCGCTAACCGCCATCGCTAGACCGGTAGCAGTAGTAAAGAGGAAAACATTGCTTCGAGGTACAGCATTTATTGGATCATAAACGAGAAAGTAACAAATGATACCAGCAGCAAAAGCAATGCAGACAGCAATATTAAATCCACCAGTATAGTTATAGGCACTGGATTTTTTTCTTGAGTAGAGAGACGCCATAGAAAATCTCTGTTTGCGGATAATATAGAAGTCAACAAGAAGCAAGGCTACACCTGGGCCACAAATGGCACCCACTACTGAAAGGAAAGTGCTGTAATAATTCCAGATGCCGCCCCAGAATACCAAGATCAAACACCAAGCCGACCAGAATATGGCAACATTTCTATAACTCCAATCAGGTTTTAAAACTTTGGTACTGACAGTAAAACTATAAAGGGCTACAGCTTGGGTAGTAATATTAGCGATCCCAATGAAAATAAGGGAAAGCAATCCTAAAGCAGGACCACCTAGGGTAATTAACCATTCAGTGGGGTCCACACTTTCCACTCCTGTAGCAGCTACCATTGTGTTGCCTCTCACTCAATTTGACGCTGCAATTCTCACCGCCAATAACGGAAGAATTATAGCGACAGTCTGCCATAAAGTTGAGAATTCAGGTGCCAATCAAAGTCTAGCTAGATAATGCCAGTCAGTGTGCATAGTGTGGATAATGTAGAGATCCCCCAGCACCCAAACCAAACCTGTCATGGATACTGAGAGGATCCTTACCCTTTAATTACCTTACCCCGCTGTCGCACGCTGCCTTTCCATATCAGCAAGAATACGCCCGATACTCTTTACGTCCTCAACCACATCCACTGCCCCTTTGCTG
>NZ_CDRZ01000229.1 GCF_000946815.1 Syntrophaceticus schinkii
GCTGGCTCTACCAGGTATATAAACATTTTGCTGACATAGTGGTGGTTGATGCCGGCTTTGCCAAGGCTCCTTTTATCAACCACTTGTGCAGCAAAAACATCCACCTTGTAGTTCGGCTAAAAGATAAGCGGATGCACATTGTCAAGGATGCGGAAGGACTATTCAGCCGTCAAGTGCCAGCCAAAACATGGCGAGAGGATAAGTCATCCACCACTCATCTAGACATCTCTGCCTGGGATGAAGAACAGTTCAATAGCTGGGATGGAATGAAAAAACCCTTAAGGGGTCGTCGAGAAGAATCGTTGAGAGCAGGTATGGCTATGCAATAGTAGGTGGCAAACGTCAGGAAGCCATCGAAAGACACGAAATTCTGGTAGCTACTACCTTAAGCAAAAATGAAGCACCCCCGGAGCTAATCCGGGAAATTATTCATCGGAGGTGGGAAATAGAAAACACGGGATATCATGAACTTAAAGGGAACTGGAACATGGGGCATTGCTTTATTCATCAGGAAGTCGCTTTTCAAGTCATTTTGTGGTTTATGTTTTTGGCGGTCAATCTTTTCTGGCTTTTCCTGTACAGAAACAGGCGCAGCTATGCTAACTAGTGGTTTTAGCGCCAGAGAGATAGCGGAGAAGATGCGTAATGCCTTGGAGTATATCAGGGACAGGAGCCTAGCACGTTATCTTTTTGATCACATGCTAGTATGAAGGCGACTATTCGATGATATAGAGTGCCCCATGGAAAATAAATAATCAAAAAATCGTTTCCTGAAGACAAAGATTTCAGGAGATATAAGTTTTTTACGCTTTCTCCAAGTACTATAAATGGAAATTCCGGAACAGTTAAAATGTAGACATGTTAAATAATGGGAGCGCGGGTTCTGCTCCAAAGATTATTCTCTTTTCCGCTACCTGCCCTTTCTTCCTGTGGAGCCTTCAACACCCCGTCCTCAATTACGGGTAGGGTTATCCCCGTTATATAGAACGGTGAACCTCGGTGAGCAGTTAGGCCTCAACCACCTCTATGTGAAGGATGATGGGCAGAATCCCACTGCTTCATTAAAGGACCGCGCATCAGTTATTGCTGTTATGAAAGCGGTGGAAGAGAAGATGACCACCATCGCCTGCTCCTCCACTGGAAATGCCGCCTCTTCTTTAGCTGGAAATGCAGCTGCCATGGGGCTTAAGACATTTATCTTTGTTCCGGGCAGGGCACCCCAAGGGAAGGTCGCTCAACTGCTGATTTTCGGTGCCAATGTGATCAGTGTTCAGGGTTCCTACAGTGATGCCTTTCAGCTGTCAGCGGAAGCCATTGAGCGGTGGGGCTGGTATAACAGAAATGCTGCCATCAATCCTTACCTGATGGAGGGGAAGAAGACAGTATCACTGGAAATTGCCGAACAGCTTGCCTGGGATGCGCCTGATTGGGTGGTTGTATCTGTGGGTGATGGGTGTATTATTTCTGGAGTCTGGAAGGGGTTTCAGGATTTGTACAGGGTTGGCTGGATTGACAAACTACCTAAACTGCTTGGGGTACAGGCAGCAGGTTGTAGTCCGCTGGCCGATGCCATTTTGGAAGATAGGGCATGGCGGCCGGCAGAAGAGAACACAATCGCTGACAGCATCGCAGTTGGTGTGCCACGCAATGCGGAAAAGGCTCTGCGTGCAGTTCGGGAATCGAAAGGGACCATGGTCACGGTATCAGATGAAGAGATTCTCAGTGCTATGCGACTGCTCGGCAGAACCAGTGGAATATTCGGAGAGCCTGCGGGAGTTACAGGGTTGGCAGGGCTTAAAACCCTTGTGGAAAGAGGAGTTATCGGAAGTGATGAACGGGTTGTGGTTATTGTTACCGGCAATGGTCTCAAGGATGTGAAAAACGCTATTACAGCAGCAGGTGAACCGATTAAAGTTGAGCCATCGATGGACCAACTGGTTGCCGAACTCAAAAAGCGGCAACTGCCGTAATTAACATTATATTAGCGCAGTGCTTTATTAAGTGCAGCATTTGCGATACATAGAACAATTACAAAAACATCTTGTTTTGACTGGAGGTAGAATTTATGGGCAAGATACCCTTTGGTCCAACTTATTCAGAAATGCTTAATCCTAGTTTAATAGCACCGGAAATACGAAAGAATGCTTTAGCAGCAAAGAAAAACGATGAGCTAGACCCGCTTAATTTGTTCAATATTACCTGGAAGGATGAGAATGACAAGGTTCGCAAAGTTGTTTTACCTAAAGAATTAACAGGAACTAAAGCAAATATCGTTGTTCTCCTTGGTAAAGATTTTCCCTCTGGATCTCATAAGGTTGGTCCAGCATATGCAACATTAATTGAAGGATGTGTTGATGGTAACATCCTTCCAGGTAAACATACAATTCTTGGCCCCTCCACCGGAAACTTCGGCATTGGAGTTGCCTATATCTGCAAATTGATGGGCTATAAAGCTGTAGTTATTATGCCGGACAATATGAGCAAGGAACGCTATGACCGGATTCGGCAGTACGGTGCCGAACTTGACCTCACACCTGGCACCGAATCAGATGTTATCTTAACCCTACAGCGAACCTATGAACTGAAAAAGGATCCTAAAAACCGCCCTCTCGCCCAGTTTGAATTGATGCCCAACTACCGATTCCACCGTCATGTCACAGGGAATTCAGCAATTGAAGCTGTTAAAGGAATAGGTAACGGCCGTATTGCTTGCTTCACTTCCGCTCCGGGGTCTGCGGGAACTATGGCGGCTGGAGATGCAATTAAAAAGGCATTTCCTGAAGCTAAAGTCGCCGCCCTGGAGCCCTATGAGTGCGCTACACTGACTACCGGTGGGCGCGGCCAGCATAGGATCGAGGGCATTGGAGATAAAATGTGTACTTTGATACACAATATATTAAACACAGACTTTGTTGTCCTGATCCGTGATGAAGATACAGTTCAAGGCTTGAAGGTGATTCAGGATGGTGCAGATGTACTGGAAGAATTAGGTGTCCCCAGAGACCAAGCTGTTGCACTGCGAGGACTTTTTGGGGTATCGGGAATCTGTAACATCCTGGGTGCTATCAAAATGGCCAAATTCCTGAGGCTTGGCCCAGAGGATAATGTTGTCACTATCGCTACTGATGGCTTTGACCGATACCCATCTGTACTGGAGGACATGGAAAAGCGCTACCTGGAAGTTGAACCCTTTGTGCTCAAGCGCTGGGCCAGGGACGTTTTCTTTAAGGCTGATGATGATCAGATCTTCGACTTTAGAAAAATGGAAAACAAAGAACGACTCTTCCAGCAGAAGGAACATGATTGGCTCCCCTTTGGTTACAGCCAAGAGTACCTGGACAGCATGCGCAGTCCGGAATTTTGGGAGGAGGAGTATGCGCTAGTAAAAGATTATGATCAAGAAATAAAAGAAAAACGATAAAAAGGATTTTTATATGGAGAGCACGAATAAATAATATGTCGCTTATTGTCGATGATTAGTGGTGAAAACAGACGGGATATGTGAGAGTTGGACCAGAGAAGCTCAAGGGAATTTTAGAAACATAATGGGGGCTTCTCTGGTACTCCCGACATTAATAATACCACATGTAGTATTACAATAAAAAAACAAATTTCTGCCTTAATAATCATACCTACAGTTCTTCGCACATCTTTCGCAGCACAATCAACCCATATATGCACTAAAACATTATGGACGCTCGATTCAATGTAAGTATTTTTATGGTTACATGCCGGATTGAAAGAGATTAAGTCTAACTACAATGCGTCTTATCATTATGATCGATGAGGAGGGGTGCCTATCAAGCTAATTAACCCGAGCCGTCTTGAGTATTATCAAAGCAGCAGGCGTATTGATGTAAAACCAATAAAACCAACCAAACATGAGCGGAGTGATTCGATGGGCTTAACTGTACAGGAAGCTTTAGAAATCGCTTCATTAAAAAAAGCTAAAGTGGTTGGAGGGCACCAGGGCTTAAATAACATAATAAGGTTTGTGAATGTTATGGAGGTGCCTGAAGTAATAAAATGGTTGAGGGGTGAAGAATTTCTTGTTACAACCGGGTTTTCTATAAAAGACGATGCCACTATACGATGTCGTTTGATCGATGATTTAGCTCAGAAAAAAGTAGCAGCTTTGGGTATTAAACCAGGACCCTACTTAGAAAAGGTCCCGGAAGATATGATCGACCATGCTGATAGGATTGGTTTACCTTTAATTGAATTGGATCCGGAGATACCCTATATTGAAATTATTGTTCCTGTTTTTGAAATTCTTCTTAACAACCAGCTTTACTGTCTTAAAAGAAATGAACAAATTCACAACAGGCTTTTAGAAGTGCTTCTGTCGGGAAATGGTTTTTCTAGCATATGTCAGGTATTAGTAGAGATTGTTAACAATCCAGTACTTATTACCGATAGAGCGGGTACTTTACTGTCATTTGCCATGCATCCTTTAGCAAAATACCATTTAAAGAGTGATTGGGAGAATAAGCTTCAGGACGGTTTATACAACTCTAGTACTAATCTCTGTTCTTTAAACCCTCATCACTGGCATAGAATTAAATTAATGGTAGAAGATTTTACACATGACGTTGTAGTTGTTCCGATCAAAGCTAATGGAGATATCAATGGCAATCTAGTAATTATCGAAAGTTGCAGCCAATTAGATGAGATAGGTCTAATCGCTGTGGAAAGAGCATCAACCATTATAGCTCTACAATTTGCAAAAGAAAAAGCCGTTTTGGAAACCGAATATCAAATTCGCGGGGAAATACTTGAAGATATTATTGGATGCAATTTCAAGTCGGAGAAAGAGATAATTAGAAGAGCCAGCTATTTGAGTTTTAACTTAAATACCAGCTTAGTTGTGTTTGTCATTGCTATAGACCATTCTTATAGTAACCTTGGTAGTCAAGGAAGAAGAGATGAAAAAACTATTCAAAAGATAAAATCGAATATATTGCAAGTAGTTCATTCAGCTTTTATAGATTACCCCGGTGGTGCCATGGTATTAGGCAAATCCGAGAGTATAACTGGTCTGGTCCGTCAAGCTTCAGAGGATGAAGTGAGTGTATTACACAGAAAGTTAACCGAAATATCTAATAAGATTATGATTAAATTTCCAAAAATAAAATTTTCTATCGGTTTGGGAAGTGTCTTTGACGGGGTTCGTAACACCAAACAATCTTTTGAAGAAGCAACTGCAGCCGCACGTATCGGGCGCATAATGAGGGGACCATTCAATGTAACGCTTTTTGAGGATTTAGGACCCTATCGTTTTTTATATAAACTCAAAGATACAAAGGCTATGACAAATTATTATTCTGAATGTTTGGGTAGAATTATTGATTATGATCAGGAACACAATACAGAACTATTAACAACACTGAATTGTTATTTTAAAAATGATTGCAGTTTAAACCAAACAGCAAAAAGGTTGTATATTCATAAAAATTCGGTTATCTATAGACTCAAAAAAATCGAAGAACTTAGCGGATTGAGTGTAAATAATTCTGATGAATGCTTCAATTTACACCTGTGTTTAAAATTTGGGCAGCTTATGGGTGATTTTCGATAAAGTTTTTTGCGTTGTGAGCTGGAGGCTATAGAAGGCAGATTTAGCGAAATTCATATAAGACGGAGGAAGGCTTAGTAGCGCGAATATATGCATTAGATACTAATGTAGCATCGTTGTATTAGTATAGTCCCGACTTGTATTGTTACTTTGGTAGTTTAGCGTAACCTACTTGTGATCGGTCAATACTATTCAACAAAGAATTGAAAAGACTCGACCCTGGTCTTAATTAGGCCTAGGGTCTTTTTTTCTGCTCTGCTTAATATCCCCCCGAACTCCATAATCTGTTTAGATTCGGATAAAGACAATATTTCTGTAATTTTCGTTGAAAATGGCGACTTTTCATGCTCAAATACTGTTTTTTAGAATCATTTTATTCACATGTAGATGAAGTGTAGATTTTGAACTATTCAATATGCTGGATGGCTATCAAGTATGCTTTATTGTTGCTCCTACCAATGTCTTAACAGGAATGTCAGCAAGTTTTGGTTTGTGCGAAAGCATAAAAAGCTAAGACAAAGGTCTGTTAGTAAGTCCAAAGGAAGGAATATCATCATTAGAGAAATTGTGCGACATAGTAAAGCGCGCGCCTTTGCTACGAAACGTTAGGTCTAAAGGATTCGTAAAGTCTCTGGTTCTAATCGGCCAAAAACCAACCACAAAGGAGGTTATAACAGTGGAAGCAACGCCGAAAAAGAACGAACAAAATGCCTTAAGCCGAGAAGGTTTAAAGACGAGACGACGGATGTGGACATTCGTATACGCAGCCTTGTTATTTCTAGCCTATTTTCTACCATATACCGTACTAAAAGATGTCCCGAAAATTTACGGTACCTTTTTAGCTTGGTGGGTGTTGATGGCGGCTATCATTCTAGCCACTTTTATTGTTACCAGCAAATGGAGGGATTAGGATGACTGCAAAGCTTATTTTTTGGGTAATCGCCATATATGCAGTTGTTGGGACAGCCCTAGCCTTTTCTGCTAGAAAGGGAATGGGTGGAGGTGTAGAGGAGTACTTTTTAGCAAGCCGTTCTTTTGGCCCATTAGTGGCGATTGGAACGTATACGGCAACAATCTATGGTGCCTTTATGACAATTGGACTACCTGCGTTAGTTTATAGGTCAGGTGTTGGTGCAGAGGGATTAGAGATATTGTATTTGGCAGGTCTGCTGCTGGTCGTCTATTTTGGACCCAGGTTTTGGTTGGCCGGTAAAAAATATGGCTATATTACGCCATATGAAATGTTTGCTGACCGGTTTAACAGTAAATGGGTAGCAGTAGTGATGGGTATAGGGGCGATTATATTCCTTGTACCGTATTGCGCATCACAGGTGATGGGTATTGGTTATACACTTCAAGGTCTTACTAATGGTGTAGTGCCCTTCATTGTTGGAGTGACAATTGCTATTGTCCTCTCGGTTCTGTGGGCGGTCATTGCTGGCCTCCGTTCTGTTGCCTGGACTGATACTCTGATGGCTACCATCATGCTTATAGGTGTTTCGGCAGTAACCATTTATGTGGTTAACGTGCATTTAGGGGGTTTCGGAAGTCTGTTTCATGCTCTCGAAACCAATTATCCGCAGCATTTGACGGTTCCCGGGCCAGATGGTTATTTTAGTCTTGGTAACTTCCTGGGGATTACCGTGGGCTGGTTTTTATTTAGCATGTCCTATCCACATATTACCCAACGGCTATTTGTTTCAGATAGCATTAAAACTTTACGTAGTATGATCAGAGGGTTTATGTGTTTCGGGCTGTTTTATACCTTCATTTGTATTACTTGGGGTTTGTGTGCAAGGGTGTTGATGCCCGGTTTAGAAAATCCCGATCTAGCTACTCCAATGTTGCTGGGCAATTTTGTGCCACCAGTTCTATCAGTAATTGTGATGGTAGGAATTGTCGCGGCAGTTATCTCTACTGTTGACTCGGTATTTTTGAGCCTCTCATCTCTCCTATCAGAAGACGTTTGCAAGAACGCGTCACCCGAAATGTCTGAAAACAAACGTTTAAAAATTGGCAAGTACTTTCTACTTATACAGGCAGTAATAGTTTGGATATTTTCTGTCCAGCAGTTTGATATGGTTGCAATTCTGCAATTAGTTTCATCGGCATTCATGACAGTGATGGTGCCGACAATTGTGGGTTGCTTTTTCTGGAAGAAGAGCACAGCGGCAGGCTCCTTGTCTAGTGTTATCGGTGGGGGTGCTCTAGCTCTATATCTAACACTTGCGAACGTTAATCCTTTAGGCCTTGGAACTGGCGTTTGGGCGTTGGTAGTTGCATCAGTTATTTATGTAGTGGTAAGTCTTGCAACCCAACCTCCTACAGAGAAAGCAGAAGAATTCTTGGGTTATCTTGACGATGCACTTGCGGAGAAAAATTGTATTTAACTGGGTTTCTGCCTGTCAAGGAAGGCATCAGGATGAAGAGCAAAAAGCTGAAGGAGGGAAGGCAATATGTTTCCGCGTATGGTTCGTGTTAAACAGAAAATAGAATGTCAGGAAATTTTAGATGTAAGACAAGCAGTGATCTCAGAAGTGCGAAAGCTGGATTTGGATGGGATGGGACTCAAGGGTTTGACTGTTGGTATTACAGCTGGAAGCCGCGGAATTTATGCACTTCCAGAAATAATAAAAGCAATAGCAGATGTTGTCAATGAAGCAGGAGCTAATCCTGTAATTATTGCCGCCATGGGTACCCATGGCGGCGGTACCCCTGAAGGGCAGTTAGAGATGTTGAAAAGTCTCAAAGTAACTCCGGAAACAGTAGGGGCACCGATAAGATGCTGTGCAGACACTGTACAGTTAGGAGAAACAGATGAAGGAGTCCCTGTCTTTTGTAATGTTGAAGCAACTAAGGTAGACAGGTTGATTATAGCTCATCGCATCAAACCACATACAAACTTTTTTGGCGAAATCGAAAGCGGCCTTCACAAGATGTTGACGATTGGGTTGGGTGGGCCCCGAGGAGCCAAATCCACACATGGTCATATGCTGGTAAAGGGCTATGAAAAAACTATTGTTGACGTAGCTAGGGTGATGCTAAAAAAACTGCCTGTTATTTTTGCGGTAGGTGTTGTAGAGAACTGGAAAGGAAAAACGGCAGAAGTTAAAGCAGTTCTTCCAAACGAGATTTATGCAAAAGAAAAAGAACTGCAAGCACTGGCCAAGGAGAACACAGTTAAGCTGCCTTTTAAACAGATGGATGTGCTGGTGCTCGGAGAAATTGGGAAAAACATATCAGGGACCGGAATGGATACCAAGGTGGTTGGGCGCATTATGATGAGATGGGGAGAGGAACCTAAATATCCTGATATTGGTCGTATTGTAGTGCTTGGGTTGACCCCGGAATCCCATGGTAATGCCATCGGTATTGGTTTGGCGGATATGACCACACGTAAGGTATTTCAGTCCATTGACATCAAATCCACTGCTTTAAATGCCATCGGTTCCATGGCTGTGGAGCAGGGGCGGATACCATGTGTGCTGGATAATGACCGTGAGGCTATCGAATCTGCTTTAGTGACTTTAGGTGCAATGGATACAACTAAAGCACGGCTGGTTTACCTTAAAAATACACTTCAGTTAGAGGAAATGTTCGTTGCGGAATCAATGCTAGATGAAGTTGCTGAAGACAGCAGGTTGGAAGTACTAGGAACTCCTGAAGAGCTTATATTTGATGATGATGGAAACCTATTAAATCTCAGGTTGCCCTAAAAAAATGCCATTCAAATTGAGATTAAACAGGAGAAGATAATTTTCATTAAGGATAGAGCCCAAAAATGGGGATGCCGAAATGGAAAATGGATGTAACAATCACTGTTTTACAGGAGGGAGCTTTATGGGATGTCAATGTCTATACCAGCAGTTTAAGGAAAAGGCTGAAGCGGTATCTGCCAGAGTTTATCGCGTTGCCTCACCCCAGGAGGCCGTACAAAAAATAGCGGGTCTTGTTAAAGGGGAACGGGACAAGCGAGATCAAGATTTCTTAACCGTATGGGCTCTTTCCTCTCTTTTTTCAGGTATTAACTTGGATTCCGTTCTAGCAGATATAGGTCCTGTTATTTTTACAGACATGGAGCATCATGCTGATGAAGCCTTTATAGGGATAGCCGAAGCTGATCTGGCTATTGCTGAAACAGGTACTTTAGTTCAGGACGCTACCGATCTTAATCAACGCTTGGCTACTATGTTTCCATATATTAATATCCTTGTGGCGCGCACCAGCAGTTTGGTACCAACTTTTGCAGATGCTTTAAACTCCTTTGCTGCAGAAATGCCTGGATACCTTGCCTTTATTACTGGACCAAGCCGCACCGCAGATATTGAAAATGTGCTGGCTATCGGTGTCCATGGTCCTGAACACCTGTGGATCATACTTATTGATGATGAGGGCGGTGAGATCCTTGGCGAATAGTGGCTTGCAAGAAAAAATCCAAAAAGCTCTAGAAAACGCTAATCTAGAAAATGCATTGGGTTCTTTTGCCGACGCTTATACCCTTTCTAGAGCCAGGGCTTATGAGGGGATTGACTTTGAAGCCCTCAGGGATGAGATAGCCAACATTAAAGCCTATGCTGCTGAACACATGGATGAACTGGCAGACCAATTTAGTAGGGAAGCTAATAGAAAGGGAGCAACGGTTTTCCGTGCGACTTCCGGGCAAGAAGTTAACAAATATATAGGCGATTTAGCACACCAACGCGGTGTAGAACTAATAGTTAAGGCTAAGTCCATGGCTACAGAGGAAATTTATTTGAACCAATACCTTGAACAACAAGATTTAAAAGTAAAAGAAACAGATTTGGGAGAATGGATAATTCAATTGGCAGGACAACGTCCTTCTCACATGGTTTTGCCGGCGATACATCTTAGAAAAGAAGAAGTAGCAGAGATTTTCAGTAAGGAGATCAAACAGCGATTGGCAGGTGATATTCCCCGTTTAGTGAAGGTGGCGCAGCAGGAATTGCGTGGAGCATTTTTAAGTGCAGATATGGGTATCACTGGTGCCAATATGGCGGTAGCAGAAACAGGTAGCATTGTACTCGTTACAAATGAAGGTAACGCGCGACTAGTTAGCACTATGCCGCCGATACTTGTAGTTGTGGTAGGGCTAGAAAAAATTGTTAGTAAGCTTTCGGATGTAACAACTATTCTGAAAGCCCTTCCGCGCAGTGCAACTGGACAACTTCTTACCAGCTATGTCAGCTTTATTACAGGATCTGTGCCTACTGCTACCAAAGATGGGTGTGGTCCGAAGGAACTTCACATTATCCTCATGGATAACAATCGTACTGCTATGCGGCATGACCCTGTATTTAAACAGGCGCTACAGTGTATCCGTTGTGCCTCTTGCACGAATGTGTGTCCCGTTTATCGTCTTGTGGGCGGTCATGTGTTTGGAGATGTATATGCTGGAGGTATCGGTACGATTCTTACAGCTTGGTTCAACGAATTGCGAAAATCATCTGAAATTCAGGCTCTTTGTATCCAATGTGGCCGCTGTAAGGATGTTTGCCCTGCTAAAATTGATATTCCGAGATTGATTTTAGAATTGCGTACCCGTTTGGCTAAGGAAGAGGGTTTGCCGCTGGCTCAGCGTCTAATCTTCGAAAATGTGTTAAAGAACCGACGGGTATTTCACTCCTTGCTTCGTACAGCAGCGAAGGTTCAGCGTCCTTTGACTAAAGGCGGAACTATGATTCGTCATCTGCCTCTATTCTTTACCGAACAAGCAAACTATAGAAGCTTGCCCGCGATAGCAGAGGTGCCTTTAAGGGATAGGATTGTTGGTGCTGACGTCAAACCACCGGTTAGGAAAAAAGCAGCATTTTTCTCAGGATGTCTTATTGACTTTGTTTACCCAGAAGTGGGTGAAGCAGTAGTTAAGGTATTGAACCATGAAGGTGTTGAAGTAGTATTTCCAAAAAAACAAACTTGTTGTGGAGCACCTGCTAGATATAGTGGGGAGGATGATGTTGCTAGCGAGTTGGCTAAAAATAATATAACTGCCTTGTTAGAAACAGGTGCAGATGTGATGATATCTGCTTGCCCCACTTGCACCCATGTATTGCAGCACGAATATGTAGTTCTTCTGTCAGGGGATTTAGAGTGGGAGAACAAAGCTAAGGAATTAGCCGTAAAAGTAAGGGATTTTTCCCAGTTTGTTTTTGAAATGCGGAAACAACGCAACGCTCTGCATGAAGGACGCCTGCCTGAACCGGTGCAGATTACTTACCACGATTCTTGTCACCTGAATCGTTCTCTGGGGATTTTTGAGGAACCTAGGGAACTGCTTACTGGCATTAATGGTGTGACGCTTATGGAAATGGAAGATTCCGCAACTTGCTGTGGAATGGGTGGATCATACAGCATAAAGTTTCCACGGCTTTCTGCATCGATCCTTGAACGTAAATTGAGGAAAATTCAAGACATCGGTGCTGAAGTGGTAGCTATGGATTGTCCTGGTTGCATGATGCAGATTAGAGGGGGTGTGGACAAGGCCAACAGCACATTGAAAGTAAAACATACTGCGCAAATTCTTGCAGAAGCTATTCCTCGCTAAATGCTAATTGATTAAGAGACAAATTCAAGGGAGGGAAATTTATGAAGGAAGTAAGATTACACGGTAGGGGAGGGCAAGGCCTACTTAGGGCAGCACATATTATAGTTAAAGCTGCTGTTGCATCGGACAAATTTGCCACATTTATTCCATATTTCGGTGTAGAGCGAAGAGGTTCTCCAGTCTATGGTTTTTTGCGTTTAGATGATAAACCTATCCGTCTCAAGACCCAGGTATATCATCCGGACTGTGTCATAGTTTTAGATGACACACTTTTGGATGAGGTCGATGTCTATGAGGGCATGAAAGAGAATGCTTTTCTAGTCATCAATACCAGGAGAACTGTTGAACAGCTAGGTGTTCCAAAACAAGTATCTACTATAGGTTTAGTAAATGCTACAGATATAGCCTTAAAACATATCAATAGAAGTATACCTAATACAGTTATTTTAGGTGCTTTTTGTCGTACTACAAATTGGCTTCCTTTAGAGGCGATAACAGAGAAGGTGGAAAAAGAGTTCGATAGCAAGAATTCAGCTGCATGTGATGAAGGATACCGGGCCGCGACAATAATAAAAACGAGGTGATAGTGATGGATATAAAATGGATTTCACCCCTTGGAGATGGAGGACTTTATGTGCTCAATACCGGCAAATGGAGAACATTTAGGCCGGTTATTGACAAAGAGAAATGTACTGATTGTGCTACATGTGCTCATTATTGCCCAGTTCAAGCGATGAGGAAAGATCTGAAGGATAAAGATAGCAGACTCTATATTGATTTGAGTTATTGCAAGGGTTGTGGGATTTGTGAAGTTGAGTGTCCCCGCAAAGCTATAACCATGGTGAGAGAGGAGGTTATGTAAATGTCGATGGTCAATGCACTTACCGGCAATGAAGCAGCTGCCAAAGGTGCTGCTTTATGTAAGCCGGATGTTATTGCTGCTTATCCAATTACACCTCAATCATCGGTAGTGGAACATTTGGCACAAATGCATGCTGATGGACTGCTTAAGGCTGAGATGGTAGAAGTAGAGTCTGAGCATTCGGCAATGAGTGTTGTTCAAGGCGCAGCCCTGGCTGGTGGCCGCACATTTACTGCAACATCTGCTCAGGGGTTGGCCTTAATGTACGAGCCATATTTCAGGATGTCAACAATGCGGTTACCGATGGTAATGGCTATTGCAGGACGTGAAATGACTTCTCCAGAAACTATCTGGGCTGGTCAGCAGGATAGCGTTAGTGTTCGGGAATCGGGATGGATTCAGTTTTATGTTGAGGATAATCAAGAGATTCTAGATACGATTATCCAAAGCTACAAGATAGCGGAAGATAATAGTGTTTTAATTCCTGTTAATGTCTGCTATGATGGGTTTTATTTGTCCCATTTAATTGAAAGGGTCGAAGTTCCAACTGAGGAATTGGTTGAGCAATTTCTTCCTCCTTATTGCCCTAAACACATCTATTTTGATCCCGAAAGACCTATTGCAGTAGACCCGATGTTCGACGGCTCTATGATGATGAAGTTTCGGCACAATCATTTAGAAGCAATGCAGGCAGCTCTTGATGTCATAGATAATGTGGATAAAGAGTTTGGTTCTACCTTTGGTCGTAGTTATGGCGGTCTTATTGAAGAATATCGAATGGATGACGCCGAAGTCGTGTTGTTTTCTATTGGTTCTTCTACCGGTGCCGGTAAAGATGCTGTCGATTTGTATCGGGAAAGAGGAGAAAAGGTTGGTTTGATTAAAGTTAGGGTTTTGCGTCCTTTCCCGACGAAGAGAATACTAAAAGCCCTCAGTAAGTCTGTTCGAGCTATCGGTGTGGTTGATAGGTCAGTTTCCTTTGGTTGGAATACCGGGGCTCTTTTCCAAGAAGTAATGGCTGCCCTAGGTAACTATGGTCGCTCTTTACCTGGAATATCGTTTATCGGGGGCCTAGGTGGCGCAGATATTACATTAGATCACATGACTGCAGCGCTGGATGCTGTGATCGCTCTCGCGGAAAAACCTGAATATGGCAAATCAACTATTTGGTTAGATTAACATAGCAGGAGGTGTAAATTATGAATTTGAACGAAGTTTTTTTCGAACTTGAAGATCTAGCTTCGCCAGGCTTATCTGCTTGCCCAGGTTGTCCTGCGGAGTTGGCGTTGCGTATTGTATTAAAAATTGTCGGTAATAACACACTGCTAGGTGTAACCCCGGGCTGTATGACCGGTGCAGGAGCAGTAGGTTGGAATAGGTTGTCAGGAGTTAAAGTACCAGTAACTATGCCACTGTTGACCAATGCTGCGTCACTTTTCTCTGGTGTAAAAAGATTCTGCCATACTCAAGGAAGAGATGATATTAGGGTGGTAGTTTTTGCAGGGGATGGCGCTACAGCTGATGCAGGTTTTCAAGCTCTTTCTGGAGCAGCTGAGAGAAACGAAAACATTTTGTATATTTGCTACGATAACGAAGGTTATATGAATACAGGTTTTCAAAGAAGTGGTACCAGTTCAAAAGGCTCTTACACATCCACAACTCCTGTAGGTAGTGTTATAAAAGGAAAACAACAAAATAAAAAAGATATGCCATTAATTATGGCTATGCATGATGCCGCTTATGTAGCTACTTTATCTACAGCTTATACACGTGACTTTGTCAATAAGGTAGAGAAGGCGTTATCAATCAAAGACGGTTTCGTTTATCTGCACATTTTCTCCCCGTGCCTCTCGGGTTGGCGGTATGAATCCAAAAATACAATTTCAGTTGGCCGATTGGCGGTTCAAACAAACTTTTATCCATTATATGAGTACAGAGAGGGGCGTTTTACCCAAACTGTAAAAGTAAAAAATGCAAAGCCAATACAAGAATTCCTTAATAGTGTTGGTAAATTTAAGCACTTTGATGAAAAACAAACTGCTGACATACAGCAGTGGGTAGATCGAAGATATAGTCTGTTAGAAAGCTTATGGAGAGATAGTTAAGGGGGTAGTATTATGAGCGAGAAAAGCCCGCTGATACTAGCCATAAACCTCGGCTCGGCCTCAACAAAGATGGGACTTTATCGGGGGAAAAAGGAAGTTGCACTAAAAACGCACGTGCATAGCACAGATGAATTTAGTGCTTTATTAGATATAAAGGATCAGCTTCCATACCGCCGTGAAGCAATACAACGTTTTTTTAGAGGAGCATAAGGTGCAAATTGATGACTTAAGTGCCATCGTGAGTAGGGGTGGGGAAATGAGACCGCTGCCTGGTGGTGCATATCGTGTAAATCAAGAAATGATAGACGATTTACTGAATTGTCGCTACGGCGAACATCCTACTAACCTTGGTGCAGTCTTGGCACAAGAATTATTAACATCATCAGGAGAAACCATTGCTTTAGTGATAGACCCACCTACCAGTGATGAATTTTCACCCTTGGCTCGTTTATCTGGTCTTAAAGAAATGCCTAGACGTTCCTGTTTACATGTACTGAATCAACGCTCAGTAGGAAAACGTCTGGCAAAGGATTTGGGACGTAACTATGCGGATCTTAAACTTATTGGTGTGCATCTTGGGGGAGGCATCTCTGTTACCGCCCATGAAAATGGCCGCCTGATAGATGCAAATAACGGGCTTGATGGTGATGGCCCCTACTCTCCTCAGCGGGCAGGAACTTTGCCAGCAGATGCTTTGGTCGAACTGTGTTTTTCAGGAAAGTATACTCAGAAGGAGGTATACTCCTTCCTCACTACAAAAGGTGGTCTGATGTCTCATCTTGGTACTCAAGATGCAGAAGAAGTTGAAAAACGTATTGAGGAAGGGGATGCCAAGGCGCGCCTTATCTACGAAGGTATGGCCTATCAGATCGCGAAAGAAATTGGATCGATGGCTACAGTATTCAAAGGTCAAGTGGATGGTATTTTCTTCACTGGTGGTTTAGCCCATTCCCAAATTCTGATTGATTGGGTAAAAGAGCGTGTTACCTTTTTGGCACCTATTTATATATACCCTGGGGAGGCTGAGTTAAATGCACTGGTTGAAGGGACACTTGAAGTGCTTGAAGAGAAACAAATCCTTAAAGAATACGCAGCCGTAGAGCAAACACATCAAAGCTAGAAAACAAATAAATGAGGGGAAACTCTATGTTTAAAAGCTTTTCAGAAGTTATTTCAGCTGCAAGTTCCCGTGGACCGGTTCGTGTCGCAGTAGCCCAAGCTGCTGATGAGGAAGTACTCTCTGCTATGGTTAAGGCCAGAAGAAAAGGTATAGTAGAAGGAGTATTAGTTGGAGAAGAGGTCAAAATCACTAATATACTCAAAAATCTGAACGAAAACCCTGCAGATTATACAATAATTTCAGCTGTAGATTATTCGGATTGTGCAAAAAAAGCGGTAAGTGTTATTAATAACAACCAAGCAGACGTTCTAATGAAAGGGATACTACCAACGGCAGATTATCTTCGACCAATTCTCGACAAAAATTGCGGTTTGTATACTGGAAGACTAATAAGCCAGATTAGCATTTTTGAGTGGGCTGAAAAACAGAAACTCTTCTTTATTACTGACTGCGCAATAAATATTGCACCAGATATAAATCAAAAAAAGTCTATTCTGCTTAATAGTTTAGAGCTTGCACGGAGTCTGGGTTTAGCAAAACCACGGGTAGCTATTTTAGCGTCCCAAGAAATTGTTAAACCGGAAATGCCGGAGACGATCGATGCAGATGTTTTAGCAAAGATGGCAGAACAGGGCGAATTCAAAGATGCGATAGTTGATGGTCCATTAGCTTTTGATAATGCCTTTTCCGAAGAGGCTGCACTTCAAAAAGGTACTGGAGGACTTGTTGCAGGTAAAGCTGATATTCTTATAGTGCCAGATTTAAGTACTGGTAATGCTATTCACAAGGCGCTTGTGCATTTTGCGCACTTGCCTACTGCTGGGGTCATAATAGGGGCGCGAGTACCTATTATATCTACGTCCCGGGGCGATGATTCTGAAGTAAAGTATTATTCCTTAGCTGTGGCAAATCTGTTGGCTAACAGATCTTCATAATCTCTAACAACAGCCTGCATATCTGTCTGCTGCATATGACAGCTGTGCAGGCTGAGACTTTTATGGAGTGCCTTTAGATGTTCATTTAGAAAGGTGCATTTATTAGGGAGTTTTTGAATATGGACTGTACTGAATATAAAGACTATTATAACCGGAAAAGTAATTTTAACAGAATTAACGGAATGATCGTCATGAAACTGGAAAGAGGGTATGCGGAAGTTGAGATGACTGTTAATGACAACAGTCTTAATGTATTGGGTTCACTTCACGGAGGGGCTTTGTATACATTGGCAGATACTGCTGCCGGTGTGGCATCGTTGTCGTATGGTATCACATCTGTTACCCTAAATGGCAGTATGAGCTATATAAAACCTGTTATTTGTGGAAAAGTGAAGGCTATTGCAAGTGAAATAAGTCGTGGCAGAAAAATAGGGGTCTATGATGTGAGCATTAATGATGAAAATGAACGATTACTCGCAAAAGCTATATTCACGATGTATATAATAGGCAATAAAATAGAGATGTAGTCACCGACTACGGACAATATTGTTCTGCAGTGGATGTTGCTCCAGTGGAGAGTGATAAGTGAAATGGATTATATAGTTAATGTTACAGGCGGAAAAGGGGGTAACTCCTTTTTGCTATTGGGAGACCAAAAAACAGCATTGGTGGACTGCGGAATGGCATATTGTGCTGCTAATCTCATTAACAATGTAAAGCAAGTGCTAAATACAAGAGCATTAGATTATGTATTTGTTAGCCATTCACATTATGACCACATAGGTGCGTTACCATATTTGAGAGAGGAATGGCCGCATATAAAAATATGCGGTACAGAGTACGATCAAAATATTTTGAATAGAGATAACGCTCTCAAAACAATCAAGAAGCTTAACATGCAGGCCGCAGGGTTTTATGGTCAGGGTATTTTCAATGAGTACAATAATGATTTGATGAAAATCGATACAGTTATTTCGGATGGAGACATTATTGATCTGGGAAGTGTGAATATTAAAGTGATAGAAACACCTGGCCACACAAAATATACTTTATCTTTTTTAGTGAATAACGAGGTTTTATTTGCAAGTGAATCAACAGGCTGTATGGGTAAATCAGGAAAGATATATCATAACATTTTAGTGAGTTATTCCAATACAATCGATTCCATTAACAGATGCAGAAAAATCAATCCTGAATTTATTATTTCTCCCCATTATGGTCTAGTAAAGAAGAGTGATACACTCAACTATTGGCAAAACAGTTTACTTGCTGCAAAAAAAAGCAGAGATTTTATTCTCCATTTATTTAATTTGGGATATGGTAAAGAGAAAATATTATCAGAATATGAAAATAAGTTCCGTGATGAAGAGAGTAGATCGATGCAACCAATTACTGCTTTTAGGCTAAATATACAGAGTATGATAGAAGCAGTGTTGAACGAAAGGTAAACTCTGTCATTTGTAGGTACAGGTACAGTTGACCCTGCGAATACTAATAACAATATTTCGCAAAGGAGATTTGTCATTATGGATAAACGAAAAATCCAAGAACTCCTTCAGGATGTACGTAACGGTAAGATTAGTGTTGAAGCGGCCGAAAAAACTCTTAAATATCTTCCCTATGCTGACATTGGCACTGCTAAAATTGATCATCACAGGAACCTGCGCCGGGGGATGCCTGAAGTAATATTTTGCCAAGGGAAAACCCCTGAACAGTCTTTAGCCGCTTTCATGGAGTTGGCCGCACATAGTGATTTTGTCCTGGCTACTCGGGTTTCCGAAGAAACAGCATCCCTAATCAAGTCGCACTTTCCTAATGTTTTTTTCTGTCGCGAGGCGAAAATCCTTTTTCTCAGCAACGGCGAAATTCGACAGCGGGCTGGTAGGATTGCTGTTTTGACCGCAGGCACAAGCGACCTACCGGTTGCCGAAGAAGCTGCTCTTACCGCAGAACTGTTAGGAAGTGAGGTTGTCAAAATATATGATGTGGGGGTTGCGGGAGTCCACCGCCTCTTTCCACACTTGGAGATTATCGACAATTGCCGGGTTATTATTGCTGTTGCTGGGATGGAGGGGGCGCTGCCCGGAGTTGTGGCAGGACTTACAGACAAACCTGTTATAGCTGTTCCCACTAGTACTGGTTATGGAGCCAACTTTGGAGGTCTGTCATCACTATTGACGATGCTCAACAGCTGCTCTCCAGGAGTTGGTGTGGTAAACATCGATAACGGTTTCGGCGCAGCGGTATTGGCCTATCTAATAACAAAAAACTGTTGTCATGAAGAGGATTAATTGAGCCCAACCTTCGATGTTCATGTTGACATCGTCAATTTCCGTTCCGTAAAGAATGTCCTATTACATGGTCTAATCCAATCTATTTACAAGACCTTGTCGTAGGTCGTAGGAGATTAAATCATTAGAAAGAGGTTGTGCAACGATACAAAAGTTGAACAGCCTAGTCTGTTATATGGTCTAAAGGAAGGGGTGCTCTTAAATAAGAATTAATTAACTAAGTTAAACAGCAGTCATCACACTAGTTCAACTAGTTAAGGAAAGGTAGGGAATCGTATGGCAGATTTAAGGGTGAATTTTGCGGGAGTTACTTTTAAAAATCCTTTAGTTTTGGCTTCGGCTACTCCTGGTTGGGATGGAGAGGGAATGAAAAGAGCTGCCCTGGCAGGGATAGGCGGAGTAGTACCTAAAACTATCGGGCCTGTACAAGATTGGGCGGCTCACCCACGTAATGGTAGGCTTCAGTTGATCAAGAACGGTAGTAAGGCTATTGGAATGGTTAACCTGGAACTTTTCACTACCAAGACAAGAGAAGACTGGATTAAAGAAGATTTGGCTATTGCGAAACAAGGTGGAGCTGTTATGCAGGTAAGTGTGCTCGCAATGCCCCATCCGGAAGAGACCGCGGAATTGGTTGATGAGATACAAAGCACCGGTTTGGTTGATCTACTGGAGCTAAACGTTTCATGTCCGATGCCTGCTTCAACTGTTGGTATGCATATAGGTAAAAGTGCAGAGCTGACCTATAAGCAAGCAAAAATAGCGAAGAGTGCGGCGAAGATACCTCTAACAGTAAAATTAACGCCTAATGTTTCAGACATGGTTGAGATTGCCCAAGCTGTTAAGGATGCTGGGGCAGATGGTGTGACGATTAGCAATTCCATCCGCTCCTTTGCCGGTGTGGACATTGAAACAGGTATGCCACTACTACGCGGTTATGGAGGCTATACTGGCCCTGCTATTAAACCGGTCATTATGCGCCATCTTTCTGAAGTAGCCAGAGCAGTAGATATTCCGATATCCGCAATTGGTGGAGTCATGAGCTTCAAAGAGATTGTTGAATACATAATGTTGGGTGCAAGCACAGTTCAAACTTGTACTGCTGTCATGTGGAACGGTTACTCAATAATAACTAAATTTCTCGAAGATTTGGAAAATTGGATGGATGATAAAGGGTATAAATCATTAGATGAGATTCGCGGTATTGCACTACCCCATATTACCACTGTGGAAGAGCTAGCAAAACTTCCTCCCAAATTTGCCAATGTAGATGTTGATAAGTGTAACAACTGCGGAAAGTGCGAGAAAGTATGTATGTATCGCGCTATTTCTTCTGACGATTCTGCAGCATGCGTTGACCAGACGAAGTGCGATGGTTGTGGTTTATGTGTCCAATGGTGCCCAAAGGGAGCTATTGAATTACGGTAATAATAGAGGTTATTAAATAGCAAATGCTAAGGAGGCTGTCTGAATCATGATAAATCTGGATGGAGCTTATGACCTGCATGTACATTCACATCCATGTTTGTTTCCCAGGATTTGTGATGACAAAACAGCAGTGGCTGCAGCAGCTGATGCTGGTATTGGAGGAATACTCCTTAAGTGTCACCATGAAAGCACTGTAAGCAGAGCCAGTGAATTACAAAATGATTATGATGATTTTCGAGTTTATGGAGGCATTGTACTTAATGAATATGTCGGAGGGATTAACCCGCTAGCTGTTGAGGCTGCTCTCAAACTGGGTGCCAAAGAAGTCTGGATGCCAACTATTGATGCTGATAATCATGCAAAGGCCCACGGTTCTCGGGGTAAGTACGATGTCCAGGAGGGTGGAAGCACAGGGGATGCTGAGGAAGTCAAAGGGATTTCCGTTTTCGATGCTGAAGGCAACATCAACGAAAAGACCAAAGAGGTTTTGCAGTTAATCGCTGATCATAACGCTATTTTAGGAACCTGTCATCTATCTCAAGAGGAAATTTTCAAGCTTGTTAAAACTGCTAGAGAAATAGGTGTAAAAAAGATCTTGATTACACATCCGTTTTTTAAAGTTCCTGCTTTCAGCACAAGTCAAGTTAAAGAGTTGGTGGCATTGGGTGCAACAGCGGAATTTGGCTACTGTACTGTTTCTCCCATGTGGCATTATGCAACTGTTCAAGAAGTAACAGCTGCAATAAAAGAGATAGGTCCAAAAAACTGTATTATTATCAGTGATGCCGGACAACGTCATAATCCGATGCCCCATGAAAGTTTAAGAGTTTTTGCTCAATGTTTGTATGAGTGCGGGATGACAAAAGAAGAGATACATACCCTGATTGTAGAGAACCCTCGGGGGCTTGTGGAGGGATAAGATGTTATTAGCTCTAGGTGAAGCATGTTTTTAGCAAATTAATTAAAAGGGAGTGATACAGTAAGGCATTTTGTCATATCGCTAAGAGATTTTAATTTGTTTGCAAAAAAAATGGAGGTGGGCAATTTGAGTAAGTTTATTGAAGAACTGCGAGAAGCAATAATCAACGGTGACCGAGAAGAAGCTGAAGCGATAACTAAAAAGGCGCTGGAAAGCAACATAGACCCACAGGTTCTGATCCAAGAGGCTGGCTCCAAAGCAATGGATATCGTGGGTCAGCGGTTTAACGACTTTGAGATCTTTCTTCCCGATTTAACACTTGCAGCAGATGCAATGAAGGGCTCAGTAGGCTTAATTATTGAGAAGTTAAAAGAAACAGGTGGCGGTGGAGAAGATAGTGTTGCCAATATTGTATTAGGTACCTGTTTTGGTGATATGCATGATATCGGCAAGAACCTTGTATCAGTATTGATGGCAACAGCAGGGATGCAGGTACACGATATTGGGGTTGATGTTAAGGTAAAAGACTTTATCCAAAAAGCAGAAGAAGTAGATGCCAAAATTATCGCCATGTCTTCATTGTTGTCTACATCATTACCCTTCATGGAAGATTTAATACGTATTTTAAAAGAAAAGAATCTCAGGGACAAGTACTACGTTATTGTAGGAGGCGGACCAGTAACACCGGAATTTGCAGTTGAAATTGGGGCAGATGCTTATGGTAGAAGTGCTGTGGATGCTCGTGAAATATGCAAGCAACTGCTATCCAGTGGGAAGAAACCGCCATTTGAGAAGCCGGTAATTCTTGGCGATTTAAAAACTAATTAAGAGGAGGTGCCGAAGATGAAATCAATGATGACACTAATCAACACTTTAGAAAAGACAGATCATGGTCCGTATTGTTCAGAATTTGACTGGGATAACAAAGTACTGCCGAGGGCAGTTAAAGATAAGCTGAAAAAATACGGATTAGAAAAGACATGTGTAACAGACAATCCGATCAACTGTGATGATGATCTGGCAGATACCTTTTTTAAGGCAGGTTATGAACTGGCCCTTGAGCTTGGAATTTACTGCAGGGATACAGAACGCATCATTAAAGTTTCCGAAGAAGAACTTGAGGCTTCCTTAAGATATGCTCCCAGCGAAATAACACTTGGTACCGGAGAAGACGAAGTTGTCTTGAAGAAACGAAACCCAGAAGATCCTCATCCACCATTGCTAGAAGCTTCTCTATGTATTACAGTTGATGAAGACCTCTATGTTCCCATGGTAGAGGGGATAGCCAAGAACAGACACGTAGACATTTTACACGGGCCTTCTTTTGCCACAATCAAAGGCAGAGAAGTACGTACAGGTACTCCCTGGGAGACACTGCAGGGAAGATATGAAGCAGAGTTAAGAAAAGAGGCCTTATGGAGGGCTGGACGTCCGGGGATGCCCAGTTTAGCCATGGCTACAACGAATACCGAATACAGCAACTTGGGCGGTTTGCCTGCATTAAGCGAGGGCAATAACATAGCAATTTCTCTCAACCCGCCAGAATTAAAGACCACATACGGCAATATTCACAGAGTAGTGCAGGGGATAAACTACGGTTTATACTTGCGGGTTGCCTGTAGTTCATTTATCGGAGGCTACGCTGGCCCAACAGAAGGCGCTGTCTTGACCAACATCGCCTCCGATTTACTGATACCGGCTGTACTTGGAGCTCACTATACAGGTT
>NZ_CDRZ01000230.1 GCF_000946815.1 Syntrophaceticus schinkii
ACGTGGCTGGACGCAATAGCCATAACCGCCCCATCTCCCATATAAGCAATGACGATCAGGTCTGGGTTTGCTCTTTTGATTCCCACCATCACCGGTGTCGTTCTTCCATGGTGTGTCTGAACAGTGTCTACATTGAAAAAATCCCAGGAAAGGAGAGAACATCCGATGTCACAGCCAAAAACAACTCTGTCCTGAATCCCCAGTTCGTCAATTACCTGTCCCAGTGCTTTCAGGACAAGCCCGTGCCCACACCCAGGGCAGAACTTATGTGGTTTGGTCTCTGAGTTCCAGCTTTTCGGCATTTTCGGCATCTTTTCCATCATCTCTGTACCCCCTCTCCAGCCAGCAGTTCCCTGCACTTGACGCTGATCTCCTCTGGAGTTATCCCTACACCAGGGCGCAGCAAGGTGGCCACCGGGATATTCAGACCGTAGATGTTATTCTTGACAATCTTCAGCAACTGGCCGTAGGCTGACTCCACCACCAAAAGCATCTTTGCTTTCTCTGCTGCACGTCGCAGTTGCTCCTGCGGGAAGGGTCTCAAGGTGACAGGGCGAAAATAGCCAACTTGTTTTCCTTCAGCTGCCAGTTCCTTCACCGACATTGCCGCTGAGCGAAAGACTATCCCGTGGGCGATAACCAATATATCAGAATTATCTGTGTTATACTCCTCATATTCGATGATTTTCGATGACATAGCTTCATATTCTTCGATATCCTTGCTTAAAACGTCCAGCAGTTCTTCCTCAACATTATAGGTGTTGCGGAGATGTGTAGGTGGGCGATCCTCACCGGGTGTGCCCGGTTTTCCCACAAACGCTTCTGCAGGCACCATTTCGATCCCTCGTTCTGCTGGATCATAGATCACCAGGGATTCACGCATCTTAGCCTGGTAGCCGTCGGCCAAAACAAAGGTGGGAAAGCGATATTTCCAGGCAGAATTAAAAGCCTTGATAGTGTAATCAAAAAGTTCCTGGTGGGAAGAAGTAGAATAAACAACCCGCAAACCCTCACCATTTCCTCCAAAACAGGTTAGGGTAACCTCCTGTTGAGAATAGATCACCGTAGCAGTGGAGGGGCCGCCGCGCTGCTGTACCACCACTACTACCGGGATACGCATCGCCTCAGCCATAGACATGGGTTCCTGCATCAGCACATTACCTGGACCAGCAGTGGCTGTAAACGCTTTCTTTCCGGTAAGCACTCCACCGATAGTGGTAAACCCAGCAGATAGTTCATCCTCGGTCTGGAGAAATTTCTTACTGTATTTAGGCGCCAGCCGGGTCCAATACTGCATGATTTCGTTCTGCGGAGTAATTGGATAACCGTACATTATTTCCGAACCCGCCGCCAGGGCTGCCCAGGCAACTGCCTCATTACCAGTCATAAATACCTTTTGTTTCTCCTGTGATCGGTTTTTTTTCCAATTTCAATGTTAATATACACCCCCCACAAAAAGAGTATGGAGAAAGGGGCCTTAGCTTTTGGCCCCCCTTTCCTATTTACCTGTTTTTAATAGTGGAAACTATTTATTTGAATTGGCGACAATTTCTCCGATCTTGGCTTGAACATCAGCTGGGAGTTTTTCTGGTTCATGGTTTTCAATAATCTCTTTTGTCTTGATCTTAACAGCTTCGCCAAGTGTAAGCTTGCCATCATTTACCCAGTGGTCATAACGCTGGCGGTTGATCAGGCTGGGAGTCCAAGTCTCATTTTTGAAATGTTCAAAGGTATGACGTTGTGTCAGGAACTGGTTGCCAGGACCTACAGCTTTGATTACATCGACTGCCAGGGTATCTTCGTTAACCTTAATTCCTTCAACAATCCGGCGGATATGGCCGATAATGTCATTGTCCATTACAAGAAGTTCCAGTGAGCTGGTTGCACCATATTCCATGTACCCAATATCATGAATAAGGTTGGCACCGCTCAGTGCGGCCATCAAGCATGAACTGGTTGCCTCGATTGCTGCCTGCTCATCTACTGCTTTGGAGTCTGTGCATCCCGCTGTGGAGAACATTGGGATCTTGTAGTAGTGTGCAATGTCGGTAAATCCGGCATGGATGAGATCAAACTCAGGAGCACCATAGCTCAAAATCATGCTCTTCATATCCAGGATAGATGGAACACCACCCATAATAAACGGGGCACCCTCTCTTACCAATTGGCAGACAACCAATCCCGCAAGGCATTCTGCGTTGGAAACCACAATGTTGCCGGCCAGTGTTGCCGGAGCGGTCCCTCCACAACTCGGCGCTGGTGTATAGATAACTGGCAGGTAATTGCGAGCCATGAAGATCATCTTTTGGATTGCGTCTTGTGAGTGTGAAAAGGGTGAACTAGGCTCGGAGTACAGGCAGATAAAGGGGTTTTTCTGCAGCTCTTGTAAACTTCCAGCAATGGCAACACACATGTCAACCATTGTCTGGTAGTTTTTGGCGTTGTATCCCCAGTGCACGATTGGCTTCGTGGAGTTGGTCAGCATTGCTTCGAGCAGGTAGACATCAGCCACATCTGTAGGAACATCACGCGGTGTCCCCATATCCATCTGAAAGTCAATGTTCGGTAGGGAATCCATTACCTTGGCGGCTCTATAGGTATCGCTAATCTTGGGGAAGCGTTTCTCGCCTGTATATGGATCAAGGGTGTATGTGTTGGTTGGACCGGGGCCAAAATAGGTCTTGTGGTCCTCCAAGAATACCTTTCTGCTACCGTTTCTGTCACAGAGCACGATCCTGGAAGGAGCAGTTCTGATAGCCCACTCAACCAGGGCTGAAGGAAAGCGCACCCTGTTGCCATCAACATAGGCGCCGCCCTTTTTGAGGATCTCAATGGCTTCCTCATCATAGATGATAGCCCCAACATTCTCCATTACCTCTAATGTTGCGTTGTGGATCTCTTGACACTGGGATTCAGTAAAAACACTAAACTGTAAAGTTTCATTGACATTATAATTACTGCGCTTTTTCATAAATATTTCCCCCTCCTAATGATGAAGTTTTAAGCAACCAAGTTTTTTGCTAATTCTGCAGCTGTTGCCGCATCTGGAGCATATCCATCTGCACCGATGTCATCGGCAAAGTCCTGGGAAACCGGAGCACCGCCGATAATTACCTTAACACCTTTGCGGACCCCTGCTTCTTCTAAAGCATCGATGGTATCTTTCATCTTCATCATGGTAGTGGTTAACAGTGCAGACATGCCTACCAGTATCGCATTGTTCTCTTTCGCTGCATTAACAAACTGATCAGGTGTAATATCAATTCCCAGGTCGACTACCTTGAAGCCGCCGATTTCCAGCATCATGATTACCAGGTTTTTCCCGATATCATGCAGGTCACCTTCAACTGTACCAACTATTGCTGTACCAATGGTTGGAATTTCTTTCCCCATCAGCTTTGGCTTAATAATTTCCATTCCGGCTCTCATTGCTTCTGCTGCCATCAAAACTTCCGGTACAAACACATCGCCTTCCCGAAACTTTTTCCCAACAACATTCATTCCCGCAATTAATCCGTTATCGATAACCTCAAGAGGCTCGGCATTTGCCTGCAGTGCACGCTCAACTGCACCCTTTACCCGCTCCTCATCGCAAGCCTGAACTGCACTAGCAACTTCATTTAACATGTTCATACCTCCATGTACAATTTTTTTTAATAGAGTTTGAGCTTTGTACTGATGCTTTTACTGATGCCTTTTGCGTAAATTACTGCTCATCAACCACCTCCTGGCTACCCTATACAAGTAAAACCAGACAAAATGTCTTAAAAAGAAGTTTTGAATTGTTGCCATTTTAGCTAGGTTGGCAACCATATTTCCTTTGCTTTTATACAGTTGCAAGTTATGTGCCAATTTCCTTATCGGTATTTTTCCTTGAAATATCAACTTATTTGGTGGTTTTTATCGGTTTATCCATCTCATCTTACTGCCGAAGCGCAAAACTATGGGCACTTATCCAGAAAAAAAAGACAGTTACTGTGCTACCGCCAATGCAACATTGTTAGCATGCAAGCATTTTGGCAGGTTAAGGGGTTTAGAAAGGCAGAATATGTTCACCTTCCTATGCGAGAATGATCAGCAGTCGAACATCAACAACTGTTCTGATCGCATGAAATAGCCCTTATTCAAGCATTTTATTGATTTTGGGATACATATTACCAAAACATTCCGTTATGGTAGGCACTCATGATGTCTGGCATAAATTTTGCTCTTACAAATCTAAGTAAGAGTTATGCGGTGAATAAATTCTCAAAAGAGGTGATTTTAGGGAACAAGAGTTTGATTACACGGGGTTTTTATAATGATTTGTAATGAGATGTTTTAAATGTTTTAGAAGTTGCTGCAGCTAGGCTACCAAAACACAAAAAAGGAGGAGTTATGATGCTCAAGACTATGGAGAAAGACCGGGAGTGGGTTTCAAGCAAAATCAACATTGGGAAGGAATTATGGTATCTGACACTGGATGAAGTGCTTGCTACCAAACTATCTGAAAAAGACATCTTAAATCTTACAAACAATGCTTTGATTGCTCACGGCAAAAAGGACTATGAAATGCCGGCAAAGGTTGGGGTGCATCCCTTCAAGGAGGTATTCTACCATGCAATGCCCGCTTATGTGCCCTCTGAACTTGCATGCGGCATGAAGTGGGTCGAATGCTACCCGAACAACCCCAGTAAATTTAATTTGCCTCAGACAACAGGTTTAATAGTATTGAATGATATATTGTCAGGCTGTCCTATTGCAATTATGGACGGTACTTGGATTACTGCCATGAGAACACCCGCGGTTACAGTATTAGCTGCCGGTGCACTGCACCCTGATGCAGAAACCTTTGGTATGTTCGGCTGTGGTGTACAGGGTATTGAACACTGCAAATTCATAGTACATACACTTAAAAACCTCAAGAAGATTTACGTCAACGACATTAATCCGGAGACCATGGATAATCTGATTAAAGAAGTTCAGCCAAAAATCGATGTTGAGATCATTAAGTGTGAAGACCCTGAAGAAGTAGCCAAAAAATGCGAGGTTCTAAGCTCGGCAACAATTATTATTCAAGAAACTCTGTCTGCGGTTAAATATGATTGGGTTTCCAAAGGCCAAACAATTTTACCCTGTGACCTCAACACATTCTGGGATCCGGTAATTCCTCAAAAAGCTGACAAATACATTGTTGATAGTATCGATGAACACGAAATGTTTGCCAGCATGGGATATTTCCCTGACGGACTGCCTGAGATTACATGTGAAACCGGAGAAGTGCTTGCAGGACTTAAAGCTGGTAGAGAATCAAAGGATGAGTTAATCGTATGCAGCAATATCGGAATGTCAGTGTGTGATGTTGTTGTCGCTAGAGAAGTACTGGACCGTGCTTTGGAGAACAATATCGGGAGAAAGTTACCCCTGTAATATTAAAATGGTGCAAGAATATTTTCAGCAAACAAGTTTTATGCAATATTTTTTGCATCTTTCACTACATTAAAGAGGGACCAGAATAATTCCTGGTCCCTCTTTAACTTCCTTAGCTGAATAGCTTTCAACTAAGCCACTGATTATTAATTACGGCAATTAAATTAAACCCCAAGGTATGCTTCCTGTATCTCCTTACTTTCGAGAATATCTTTCTTTTCACCGCTGTAACTAATACGGCCATGTTCAATAATATAACCTCTGTTGGAAATATCCAGGGCTGCTTTAACATTTTGCTCTACAATAAGGACACTTACACCCTGTTCCTGGTGCAGCGTGGCAACGGCATCCATGACCAGCATCGTGTTTTTAGGGGATAATCCCATCGATGGTTCATCAAGCATCAGCAGTGTCGGTTCGCTCATCAAGGCACGCCCGATGGCCAACATCTGTCGCTCCCCACCGCTTAATGTTCCTGACGCCTGCTTTTTTCTTTCAGCCAATCTTGGAAAAAGGCTATATACTCTTTCAATTCTCTTTTTGATTTCGTTCTGGTCACTAACTGTATATGCACCTAACAGTAAATTTTCATAAACGCTTAGGGCCTCGAAAAGATATTTACCCTCAGGAACATAGCCCACACCCATGCGAGCAATATTACTTGTATCAACACCGGTTATTTCGTTACCTTGAAAAGAAACCGTCCCATCCCAAATAGAAAGAAGATTCATAATAGAATTCAACAGTGTTGTTTTTCCAGCACCATTTGGCCCTAGTATGCAAACAATCTCACCCTCGCTGACATTCAAAGAAACATCCCAGAGGATCTGCAAGCTCCCATAGCCACAATTAATATTTTTTACATCGAGCAAGGCGTCCATCCTCCTTAGTATTTATCACCCAAATATGCCTCAATAACCTTAGGGTGTTTACGAATCTCGCTAGGTTTTCCCTCGGCTATTTTTTCACCAAAATCTAAAACCACAATCCTGTTCGCTACGCCAAATACGAGTTTCATTAAATGCTCAATCAATACAATGGTTATCCCGCGCTCTTGCAACTTATGGATAAGATCTACAACATCGGTTAATTCTGCAGTTGTTAATCCAGCTGCAACTTCATCTAATAACAGCAAGTCACAGCCCCCGGCCAGTGCTGTTGCTAATGCAACAAGTTTGAGTTGGATTGTATTTAAATCTCTCGCCACAGTATCAGGAGCGGCTGGGAAATCAACAAATTCCAGTGCTTCATATGTTCTCTCTATTGCTTCCTTTTCCGTCAGCTGAAGCCCCCCGTATAAGGCACCCAGAACAACGTTTTCAAAAACAGTGAGGCGTGGGAAACTGCGTACAATTTGAAAGGTTCGAGCTATACCGTGTTTCCGAATCTCATAGGGTGGCATTGAGGTTATATCCGTACCTTTGAATATTACACTTCCTTCTTCTGGCTGTAGAAAACCTGAAATAACATTAATCAGTGTTGTTTTGCCAGCCCCATTGGGGCCGATAATTGCCAGTATTTCACCTTCATTCAGTTCAAAAGAAACATCTTTTAAGGCAACCAATCCGCCGAATCTTTTCGTAACATTTTGTATTTTAAGCATTTTATCACCCTGTTCTTTTGAAGTTGATGGAGAGCCTGCCCTTGTAGGAAGAACAGGCTCTCCTGAAAATTTAATTATTTAGCATAGTCAGGAACTACAATATCTGCTTGTTTGTATTCCTCTGGCCAAATAACCGTCCCTTTACCTTCGAAATATTGGATAACAGGGATAAAATACTTTGTAACGCCCACTTCAGGATCTGGCCAAGTTTCATCTGTAAACACGTACTCATCCATTAAAATGCCGTTCGTAAAAGATACTTTTCCGGTCTGTACTTCCTCAGTTGCGTATTTTAACAGAGTTTCTTTATCTAACTTGCCGTATTTATCATAACAATCCTGAAGGTTTTCAATGAAGAAACAGACAGCATCATAAGCTAAACCGGCGTTACTGGGGCCAGGTTCATAGCCAAAGCGATCTTTAAAATTATCTCGGAACTCTTTAGCTTCAGGTTTTGTCCATTGCGGAATTAAGTCTAATACGTAATTTGCAGAATCCCCGGTAAGCTGGTACCAGTCACCAAACCATCCCAAACCGTCGAGAATCCTTATCGCAGGTACCCCCAGCTCATCTGCCTGCTTGCAAAAAGAGGAAACCGCGGCGGGATCAGCGCAAGTTCCGATGAGAAGTGTTGCACCATTATCCTTAAATTTCTTAAGCAGTGGATAGAAATCGGTTTCTCCCATCGGGGTAAACTCGGGGCCAACGATTTCCCAGCCATAATCTTTAAATACTTTAATGGCTTCTTCTCCAAAGTCTCTACCCCAGTCATTATCTACACCATAGACACCGAGTACTTTTTTATTGGGGCTCCAAGTGCCATTTTCAATTGCCAGGTTAATTGCCTCAGCGTATCCCATCATTGTTTTGCCGGGGGAGGCCCACCATTTGGCGACATATACTTTATATTTATCAGGGTCGCTTAAAGCTTTCTCATTGATTACTTTTGTTGTAGACAACGAATAGAAGTGAGGAATCTGGTACTTGGCTACGACATCCATTACCGCAAGAGATACTTCACTGTTCCAACCCAAAATACCACACTGTATTTTGTCTTTAACAATAGCTTCTTCATACGTTCTGGTGGCTTTTTCCGGGTTTGACTCATCATCAATATACTTTAATTTAATTTTATATGGGCCAACCTTATAATCGATCTTTTCGAATTCCATCTCACAAACAGCTTTAAATTGCTCACCCACATGCGCACCCGGGCCTGTCATAGGTCCCAGTACACCGACAGTCAGAACATTTTCATCATCAGTGTCATCGCTCTTGCACCCAAATGCTATTGTGCTCAGCATGGTGATAACAACCAATAAGACAACTAATTTTCTTAATTTGATTGTTTTCTTCATAAAGCTAGAAACCTCCATTCTGCAAATTTTATGTACTTAAAAACCCCCATCTTAAAAAATGCTGAAAACTCCCCCTCCTTTCATCTTGCCGTAGAAATTTAAATTATGATTTTGCCTTGACCGGAGACAATTTTTGCAACAGATTACGGCAAAATATACCAAACTTGGTTTTCTTCAGTTTATTGGTAACAAAACCACTAAAACCATCCGGGTAAAAAATCATTACTGCTACAAGCAAGATGCCGTATATGATTAATCGGTACTCAGCCAGAAATTTCAGATACTCGAGGAGGGGAATAAACACAATTGCAGCGAGAAAACCTCCCCAGATGCTGCCGCGTCCACCCAAATATGCCATTGCCATAACTTCAATTGTATTACTGGTATGCATAACCTTTGGTGTCAAAACGCCAACAAAATGAGCATAAAATGCTCCTGCTAAACCGGCGATAAAACAAGATACAGTGAAATTGATTACTTTTACTTTAGTTGGGTTAATCCCCGCTGCCATGGCAGCATTCATGTCATCACCGATTGCTTTATAGGTTAAGCCTGCATGGCCGCGGGCAAAGCGGTTCATAATCACCCAGGTGATCAAGCACAATAGCGCTATTACAAAGTAGTAAGGTTTGTTGCTGGGATCGCTGAATAAATAGGGGACACTCAATCCGTTATGGCCTTTTGTTAAAGAAACCCAGTTAGCACAAACAGACATTAATGCCAACCCGACAAACCAGGTAAATACAGCCGCAAAAATACCCCTCAGGCGCAAGGTTAGTAAACCTGTGAGCAGACCTGCAACAGCAGTAACCAGTGGGGCAACCAGAAACCCAATAAAAGGGGATAAACCGAATTTCACCGCCAGGATCGCTGAGGTATAAGCACCCAATCCCATAAAAGCAGCATAACCGAAATTAACAATATTGATAAAGCCTGCCGTAAAGTCAAATCCCATAGCCAAACAGGCATAAATGAGACCAACAATGAGCAAGCGCAAGAGAAATTCGTCATGAACAACAAATGGAACCAAGAACATCAGGACAAAGGCGACTATCGCAATAGGCGTAAATCCATACTGCTGCAGTGTCCTCCATACTTTAGAGTTTTGCTCTGGCATAACTCGCACTCCTTCCGCAATATTGCTTTAGTCTATCTTTCCCAGGCTGTCTGTACGCCCGCTTTACCGCCAAATAGCCCGCTTGGTTTAAAGAGAAGAATCAGGGCAATAACTAATAGGCTTACTGAATCCTGCCAGCCAGCTCCAAGAAAATAGTAGGAAACAGTTTCTAATAAGCCAACGAGCAAACCCCCGACAATACTTCCCTCAACATTGCCCATGCCTACCAAAATAACAACAAACCATGCTTTATAAAGAGGCACTAAGCCAACCGTGGGATAAGCAGGGGTAACCGAAAGCAAGCAAGCACCGGCGATACCGGCCATCGCACAGCCAACTGCCAGTGTTAAGGCGTAGATGTTTTTTAAGTTAATACCTAACAACATTGCGCCTGCTTCATTCTGTGACACTGCCCGGATTGCTCTGCCAACTTTTGTCTTCTCCAGGAAAAACCATAAAAAAGCAATGGCAATCACTGCAATAACCAATGCCATGACGCGGTCAACAGCAATAGTTAAAGTCCCAATCTTGGCAACTCCCCCCCACAGTGCAGGGATGCCGCGATAATTAGCAGTCCATAAAAGTTTAGCCAAATTTTGCAAAACAACAGATATTCCTACAGTTACAAGGAAGGTGTTCATCACCCAATCCCCGCGTCCATACTTCCGCATTTGAAGGAAAACGAGCTTTTCTGTTAGATAACCCACCAGGAAAGTTCCCAGGCCGGCGACTAAAATGCAACCAATGGGGCCAAGATGGAGAGATGTGAATGCAAAAAAACCAAAATAAGCACCCAACATGTAGTACTCTCCATGTGCAAAGTTGCTAATATTCATGACACCGAAAATCAGGCAAGGCCCACAGCAATCAGAGAATACAGCCCACCTCGAAATACCCCTGTAATAAGAATCTCAACAATATTTCTGATAATTTCTCCGTCCACTCTTGCTAACCCCCTCAATCGTAGTGGCATTACACATATACAGCCAGTAATGAGCAGATCTGGCGGGTCCTGATAATATCAATAGTGATTACAATCATATCCACTCCCTTCTGATATTGTTTTTGAAACCCAATTACATATTCTGAAAATGAAAAGACGTCATAAATATAAATCGCAAAATACATGCCAACAGTGTTTCAGGCCATTTATAAATAATGACAGTAAAAAAGCATGATATCCAATTATGTAATAGCTAATGAATGGTTGATTCCATTGAAGAAACCATATTATGGTCGGGGATACGGTATAACAACCAGGAAGCGGCAGGCAGGCATGCTATATATAAGGATGACTGAGCATTTTATTATGCTGAACGCTATTTAACTACCGAAGAATAAGCAAATGGGGTGGATAACACCGTATTTAACCCGTATGATGCCTGATTTGCATGCAAAAACTTAAGCACTTAAATAGGACTGTGAAAGGGCAAGACAATAATATTTGCATGCTAAAAAATCAGCGGTCAACCACGCAACCGAAGCCATCCTGCACCCCATCCAGCAACTCCCTGCAATTACCAAATGGCAAAAGACCTGGCAGGAAAGATAGTAATCAGTTTCACCCTGGTCAGCATGCCAATAATATCCAGAGTGTAATGGATGGTACAGTTGCCGGTTATGTGTCTTCATGCGCAACAGGAACACTGGCAAGAGGGCAGTACCGAGCAGAATATCTGCCAGGGCTAGGTATCGTGCATGCAGATATCCCATTGAAGTGTTGCATATATTTCGGGAATTGGTAAATTTGGAATCCACAACGGTAAATCCTAGTAAAATGGATAATAAAATGCTTTCAGAGGTGTGATTTGTGGTGCATTGGTTCACACACACAACGGAAAAATAAACATTTGCATGGAATTTAACCATGGAAGAGGAAAACCGAGCATGGCTGTGTGAAAATAGAGGCCTGATGCCGGATGTCCGGACGGCCTCTGTTTTCATTATCTGATGGCGCCACCTAATATGATAATAATTTTGCATGCTGATATCTCGGCAGCAAATATCTATTGATGCTAATGATTTGTTGGTGACGTCGCTATCTCACTGGGTTTCGGAACCATGCAGATTGGCGGCGGTTTGAAATACTTTTGGGCGATACTAATAACGAAGCCCCCCCTGGCATTATACTTGCATCCCTTATTAGTATTAGTAAGTAAAATCTATTATTAGCTCTGCTTCCACAGGGCTTTTCTTATTAATAAACTTGCAAAAGGAGGCAAAGGATATGCAGTTTAAAGGTCTAAAAATCGGTGTACCAAAAGAAGTGATGAGTGGTGAACGGCGTGTTGCGGTTATTCCTGATACAGTTAAAAAACTAACTGCAGAAGGCGCAAAAGTATTAATTGAGAAGGGCGCAGGAATCGGATCATATATCAGTGATGAAGAGTATCTAAACGCCGGAGCAGAAATAGTTGGCAGCGCAGAGAAGGCCTATGCCGCAGCGGATATTATTATGAAAGTAAAAGAACCCCTGTTTAATTCGCAAGAAAACAAGCGTGAAGTTGACATGATGCATGAAAATCAGGTTTTAGTAACCTTCCTCCATCCTGCGGCTCCCTGCAACCACCAAATGGTAAAAGACCTGGCAGCAAAGAAAGTAATCAGTTTTACCCTGGACAGTGTACCAAGGATCTCCAGGGCGCAGTCAATGGATGCATTGACATCGATGAGTACAGTTGCCGGTTACAAAGGAATGCTTTCAGCAGCAGACCGCTTACCCAAATTCATTCCGATGATCGGTACAGCCGCAGGAATGATCAGACCGGCAACCGTTCTCGTGATCGGTGCAGGAGTGGCAGGACTGCAGGCTATTGCCACAGCAAAAAGACTGGGTGCAGTAACTCATGCAGTAGATATCCGACCTGACGCAGTGGAACAGGCCGCAAGCCTGGGAGCAAAAGTAATAGAAACCGGCGTTCCAGCAGATATTGCAGTTGCTGAAGGAGGGTATGCCAGGCATTTACCGCAAGAGTGGTTAACAAAAGAACGAGAAGCTATCACAGACATCGTAAGCAAAGCTGACATCATTATCTTAACCGCCCTTGTCCCCGGAAAGGTAGCACCGGTTTTACTGACAAAGGAAATGGTTCTGACGATGAAGCCGGGCTCTATTATAGTTGATATCGCCATCGACCAAGGAGGCAACTGCCTATTATCAGCCGGGGGTGAAATTAAAGAATTTAACGGAATTATTATTGATGGCTCAAAAAACATCCCTGCCAGGGTTCCTGTAAGCTCTACCTGGATGTTCGCTAACAATATTTACAGCTTTGTTGCGTATCTCTACAAGGATGGGAGTTTAGTGATCGACCAGGAAGATGAAATCACCGGTAAATCTTTGGTAACCAGAAATGGCCAGATAGTACACGCCGGTGCTTTAGAGGCAATAAACAATTATTAGTAAGATAGGAGGTTTGTAAAGAGATTGGGCACCTACGGGATTATTTCTTTATTATTTTGTGTTGTAATTCTCATAGGAATTAAACTGATGAGTTCTCCCAAAACAGCAGCTCTAGGAAACCGCCTGGGGGCGCTCAGTATGTTTTCAGCTATCCTACTGGTACTCATTTACAACAAGATCATTGATTTGCCATTGTTGTGGATAGCCATACTCATTGGGGCGGTGATCGGGTATTACATGGCTATTAAGGTATCTATGATTCAGATGCCCCAAATGGTAGCACTGCTGAACGGACTGGGGGGATGGGCATCAGCGTTTGTTGCACTGGTTGTTGTCTTGGAAAGCTATACACAGCTAGGACTGTTCAGCAAGTTTACAAGCCAGTTAGCTCTAGTAGTAGGAAGTGTGACCTTAAGCGGCAGCATTATTGCTGCGGCAAAGCTTGACCGGAGGATTTCCCAGCAGCCTGTAATTATTAAGGGACATAACTTGTTCAACTTTTTATGCCTTACCGCGCTAACCTGTCTGGTAATTGCAGGTTCTCTCTGTTCCGCACAAGCGGCTGGCATTATTTCATTGATTGTGATCATCATTTCACTGGTTTTTGGTTTGCTTTTCTCCATCAGAGTAGGAGGCGCGGATATGCCGATCACCATCTCCCTGCTTAACTCCTGCTCGGGATTAGCTGGGGCAATCTGTGGATTAACCATCGCTGACCCCCTGCTTGTAGGTGTAGGAGCTATAGTAGGAGCAGCCGGCATTATTCTCACAGGGATCATGTGCAAAGCCATGAACCGTTCTCTATTAGCGGTACTCAGCGGTTCTACAAGCGTCCAGATAAATGGGAAACAAGAGTCAATAGAAGCTACGTCTGGCAGTGGAGAGAGAAAAGATGTTCCTGTTCTAGATGTAAAAACTGTAATGAAAGAAGCAGAAAATGTGATCATTGTTCCTGGTTATGGAATGGCCCTGGCTCAAGCCCAGGGGCAAGTGAAGCGACTGCTTGATTTGCTGGAGAAACAGGGCAAAGATGTCAAGTTTGCCATTCACCCGGTTGCCGGCAGAATGCCCGGCCATATGAATGTACTGTTAGCAGAAGTAGATGTCCCGTATGACCAGTTGTGGGAAATGGATCAGATCAACACCGAGTTTAAGGAAACCGATGCCGCTGTGGTCATCGGTGCCTGTGATGTGGTAAACCCTGCGGCAATTTCTATGGAGGGAACACCCATTTACGGCATGCCCATTCTGAGGGTAGATCAGGCTAAAAACATTGTTGTATGTAATAAAGACTTGGAGCCTGGATATTCCGGAGTGCCAAACCCTTTATATGAACAATCAAATGTACTTTTGATGCTGGGTAATGCCGCAGATACGTTGGATCAAATAATTGATGACCTAAAGGAGTGAACTGCTAAATGAGCCCTCTTGTGCTGTTAATAATCTTTATTGCAGCCACAATAGCCGGTTATAAAGTTATCTCTGATGTCCCTGCTTTGCTGCATACACCACTGATGTCCGGTATGAATGCTCTGTCCGGGGTTACCATCCTGGGATCACTTGTCGCTACTGCCTTTGCAGTATCAACTGGGAACAAAGCACTTGGATTTATTGCCATTACACTGGCAGCCATTAACCTGGTCGGGGGTTTTGTAGTCACTGACCGCATGCTGAAGATGTTTAAAGACAAATAAGTCTTAATTGATAGATGATTCTTTACTTGTTCTGGTACTTCCAGTTATAAAAGGGGAGCGTAGCACTGGATGCTTAGATAATAATAAAAGGAACACAAAACTATGAAATTGCGAGGCACAGCATACACTGTAATATCATCTGTTTTCTTTGGTATCCTGCCTATTTTTGTCAAATTCGCATTAAACACTGGGCTTAAAACGAACCAAATTATCCTGATTCATGATTTTCGTTTGCTGCTCGTCTTCTTTCCTTTTTCTTTAACCATTTACCACAAAAAAAGGTACTTACGGGTAAGCAGGAACAGTTACGTGGTGCTTGTTATTCTTGTG
>NZ_CDRZ01000231.1 GCF_000946815.1 Syntrophaceticus schinkii
TCTCAAGAAAATTTTCCAACTTGCCTACACCCCCGATAATCATTTTGTGAACTATTTACGATTGTCAGGGTAAGAATCTTTGCGTGAGATCCGTGAATAATGACTACGGAGAGCCGTATGCGTTAATAGCGCACGTACGGTTCGATGAGGGGTAGGGGATACAACTGCTAGGCCAGTAGCGCACGGCCGGGATACTAAGGCACTGCCAGACGAAAGGGGCAGTATAACGGACTGTCCTGACCTAAACGCTACCAGGCGGCAAGAGACCCCGCCTACTCTACTTCCTTTTGCATCTGTGATCGGGGCCGGGCTTGCTTTATTGCTTTATTTGCATTGTTCTTTCCCTTGAATTTGCTGTTTGTGTAGCGTATGATACTTATGGTTCAATAAGGAAACAATCAAGGTAGATTAAGCATGAAGCAGGGAGATATACTAGTTTTAACCGCAGTTAAGACAGGGGGAATTATTGGTGCAGCGGCTTGGTCTCTTGTTTTTGTTGAGTTTCGGGCATTTAGTCACCGATATGATGGGTGGGGCACTGCCTGTCTTGCTGCCGGTCCTCAAGTCGGAATTTTCTCTTTCTTATACACAACTTGGTGTAATTATATTGGTTTCTAACCTTGTCTCCTCTGTAATTCAACCTGTTTTCGGAATCTGGAGTGACCGTAAAGCTGTTCTCTGGCTTCTTCCTATAGGCTGCCTGGTTGCTGCCCTGGGCATGGCTTGGGTGGGATTTGCGCCTACCTACTATTTTGTACTGATAGCCATCACTTTGAATGGCATCGGGTCTGCAGCTTACCATCCCGAGGGTTCCAAACAGGCCTTTTTAATCAGCGGTGAAAGGAAGGCCACAGCTATGTCTATTTACTCTGTAGGGGGAAATATTGGGCGACGGGTTGGGTCCTATGATTGCTGTACTCCTGCTGGGTCTTAGTGGGCGCAAAGGGATGGCCTGGTTTTTAGTTATTGCTCTCATTACCGCATTTCTGCTCAACCATTTTATTCCTGCTATAAGGCGCCAGGGGGAGCAGGGCGTTTATAATGAGGGAGAAAAAGATACCGGTCTTTCAAAAGACACCGTTAAAAAGGGTGTAATCTACGGCCTTTCCCTGCTGGTGATGATTGTTGTTATGCGCTCCCTGGTGCACATTGGCTTGACGAACTTTATTCCCCTCTATGTTGAGGAATATCTGCATGGCAGTAAAGAGTACGGGGCCTTACTGCTGACTGTTTTTCTCCTTTCTGGAGCTGTGGGTACAATTGTCGGTGGCCCCGCGGCAGACTGGATAGGACGGAAAAAAGTGATCGTCCTGTCTTTTCTCCTGGTAACTCCTTTGTTATGGTTATTTCTATTCAGTTCTGGAACATGGACACTGCCCCTGGCTGCCTTAAGCGGCTTTGTGTTAATCTCTACTTTTTCAGTTACTGTTGTCTACGCCCAGGAACTGATTCCTCATAATGTGGGGTTAGCCTCAGGCTTAACCCTGGGTTTTGCCTTCGGGGTCGGTGCACTGGGTGGTTTAGCATTCGGCGCTGCTGCCGATGTTTGGGGTATTCCAGCGGTTCTCAAGGTAATTTGCCTGCTGCCTATTCCCGCTTTGCTGCTGGCTTTGGCCCTACCTGATGAGAAAAAGGATCAGGGGGACGCTTCTCTTGATCTGTAATCCAACTAAAAGTGGCTCAGAAGAATCGTCCCCCTGATTTCTCTGATCTCTGAACCACCGATCCGGATGGAGGAAGTATAACATGCGTTTTTGGGCTGCACTGTTGGCAGGAAAAATAGTTGCCTTTTTTTGTCGTTTATTCCGACACCCGGGTACATCCCTTCCCGGGGCTGTTGCCTTAAAGATCTGCCCGCAGCTTTTATCTATACTGGCTCCAGCCTATGAGCAGGTTGTTGCCGTGACCGGCACCAATGGAAAGACCACCACAGCCAATCTAATCGCCCACATACTGCGGTCATCGAATATATCTGCGGCCAACAATTATGAGGGAGCAAATATGATCACCGGTGTGGCAACAGCGCTGATCAAGGATTGCACTCTTCGTGGGAAAGCGCGCAGTCAGGTAGCTATTTTAGAGGTGGATGAGGGGAGTGTGGGGAAGGTTTTCCCAGCTGTAAAGCCGGATCTGGTTGTTGTCACCAATTATTTTCGCGACCAGCTCGACCGCTATAGCGAACTTAATCACAACATTACCCTGCTGCGCAGAGTATTAACTGAGCTTCCTAAGACCAGTCTGCTGCTCAATGCGGATGACCCCTTGGTGGTAACTGCCGGGCGGGATCAGTCTGCTGTCAGCTACTATGGGGTCAAGGGGAAACAAAGTGAAGATGAAACAAGCGACTGTGACATCAGGGAGGGGAAGCTCTGTCCGGATTGTGGGAATTTCCTTTCTTATCATTATTATCACTACGGCCAACTCGGAGATTATTACTGCACTGGATGCGCTTTTAAAAGACCTCTGCCTGACTTTTTGGCCTATGATGTCAAAGATGATCACTATCTGGAATTCACCTTAGATGTTCGGCAGAGTAAGGACTTCTGTGAAGGGTGTTCAGCTGTAAACACTCTTCGTCTGGGTGCGCCCATGCAGGGGTTTTATAATATATACAATGTTTTGGCTGCCAGCGCAGCGGCCATTACTTTAGGTGTTTCCCAGCAGGTGATCACAGCATCCCTGATGGAATATATCCCTGCCACAGGGAGGATGGAGAGGTTTTTATACAAGGGGCGTCCCTGTACACTTGCTCTCATCAAAAACCCTGCCGGTCTGAATGAGGTATTAAAAACACTATTACGAACAGAAGGGGAAAAAGCTCTGGTAATTGCCATCAATGACCTGGCGGCAGATGGAAGGGATGTCTCCTGGCTCTGGGATGCCGGTTTGGAAATGATGAATGATCAATCGATTAAAAAGGTGATTTGCTCAGGGCGCCGTGCAGGGGATACCGCTGTTCGCTTGAAGTACGCCGGTGTTCCCCGGGTTAAGTTGGTCCTGGAACCGGAGTGCCGCGAGAGTTTAGAGATCCTGGGGCTTCAAGGTGCAAAAGAATACTTTGTCCTGGCTTCATATACGAACCTCAGCAGATACGCAAATCTATTGGAAAAGATGGGAAAGGATGTGGTAAAGGGGTGCGGATAAGGGTATGCCATCTCTATCCTGACCTCTTCAATCTCCATGGAGACAGGGGAAACCTTATTGTTCTCTGCCGCCGTGCGGAGTGGCGTGGCATCCAGGTGGATGTGGATGATGTATCACTTGGTGAAAAGTCATCTTTTATCGATTATGATTTTATCTTCCTGGGAGGGGGAGCGGAACAGTACCTGGACATTGTGGTCAAGGATCTGCAGGTAAAGAAGCCCTGTCTTTTAGAAGCTGTGGAAGAGGGAACAGTGCTATTGGGCGTCAGTCTGGGGTTTCGAGGTCTTGGGGGCTCACTTTAGTGCACAGGATGGCACTGTGTTTCCCGGGGCAGGCATTTTTGATGCACATGCAGAAGCAAAAGTAGACAGAATGAAGGGCAATATCCTCCTGGAGTTGGCTGCGGATCTTCAGGAAGAGGTGAGAAGGGTAGGGGATACCCCCCTGACTACTGTCGTTGGCTATGAAAACCACTCCGGGCGTACATTTCTTGGGGATGCACAGCCTGTTGGCAGTGTTTTAAAGGGATGGGGTAACAACGGAGAGGACAAAACAGAGGGCGCAGTATACAAAAATGCTTTTGGCACATACCTGCACGGTCCCTTGCTTGCTAAAAATCCCCACCTGGCAGATCTCCTTTTAGCAAGGGCTCTTTCCCGCAAGGGCGAGAGTGAGATCAGGCTAACTCCCCTTAATGATGACCTAGAAATCTATGCTCACAAATGTAATAAAAAAAGCGCCTAGCGTTTAAATGGGATGTGGGAAGTGGGATGTTGGAAGTGGGATGTTGGAAGTGGGAATAGAAGAACAAAACGGGAATAGAAGCCGGAGGTCGGAGGTCGGAAAAAAGGTGACAAATACCTAGAAGCTGGCCTCGGTTGGACGCGAAAAGACGCAAAGATATAATACCCTTGCGTCTGCTCTACGGATTTACTAACTACTAACTACTAACTACTAACCACCAATAACCGTTCCCGTGTCTCAAAATGAGACGCGAGTGAGACGCGAGAACCGTCCCCGTGTCTCACGGTGTTTCGTAAGGTATAATCTTGTTCTCCCAGGTTCTCAGCAGGACTTCGATTTCCCCTTCTTCCCAGAAAGTAGTTGGGAGCGATGGGGGTTTTGCCATTGCCGTATGGTGCATTGATAATGTAAGTGGGCACTGCCAATCCGGATGTATAACCACGCAGGTGTTCCATGATCTCCAGTCCGTCGTCAATTGAAGTGATAAAGTGACTGGTGCCCTTCACATTCTTGGCGTGGAAGATGTAGTAGGGTCTTACACGCATCTTCAGTAGTTCCTGGTTCAGCTTTTTCATCACATAGGGGTTATTGTTTACTCCACGCAGCAGAACCGCTTGGTTCCCCAATACTACACCCGCCTTAACCAGTTTGTCGCATGCTTTTTTGGCTTCAGGTGTTGCCTCCATCGGGCTGTTGAACTGGGTGTTGATGAAAACGGGTGGATACTTCTCCAGGATAGCACACAGCTCCGGAGTGATCCGCTGTGGCAGTGTCACCGGAGTGCGGGTGCCGAGGCGCTTGATCTCTACATGTGGAATGCTGTGCAGCTCACCCAGCAGCCAATCCAGAGTTTTATCGCTCAACAATAGAGCATCTCCACCTGTAATCAGGACATCGCGAATCTCCTCATTATCCCTCACATACTGCACTGCTTCTTCCAGCACTGAACGTGATTTGTCTAAATCTTTGTCCCCGATATTGCGCCTGCGCTGGCAATGACGGCAGAACATAGCGCATTTATTGGTAACATTGATGATCATGCGGTCGGGATAGCGCCGTGTCACACCAGGAGCAGGAGATGTCCACCCTTCAGCCATGGGATCTTCGCTTCCATAACTGTCAGTAATCTCCAGCTCGCAGGGGATAGACTGCTTCCAAATACCGCCGTGGGGTTTGTCGCACATCACCAGTGCCATATAATAGGGTGATATCGCCCAGCGCAGCTGGGAGCTAACTTCGTCAAGTTCCTCTTTTTCATTATCCGATAAATCAACAAAGCGGGATAGAGATTCTACGGTGTCGATCCTGTTGCGCAGCTGCCAGCGCCAGTCGTCCCAGTCTTCATCACTTGCATTTAAGGCATCCAGGATGCGGGAGCGCGCTGCTAAATACTCATCCACCAGGTCGAAGCCTGTAGGGATCTCATCTCTGACAGTAAGATAGTCCTTTATTTTCTCCCTCAGTTCAGTGGCCCTCTCCAGGGCAAACTGCCTGCGTGTGCTGCTGTCATTCTGCTTATGCAGGTGCTCGGGGTGGTGAGCAGTAACCTCATCGTGTTTAAGAGCCATGCAACTTCCACCGTCCTTTCATATATTGATCTTATACTTTTCCAGGCGCTTCCTGCGAACATAGCTGCAGGGGTGACACGTTGGAAAAGGAAGTCTCATTAGAATCCTGACCAGTCTTGAATTTGCAATCCAAGCCTTTTTCCTGGTAAGATACTGCTGAATTACTTCTGTTTGTTCGGAATATCTCCGAAAATTGGAAATAATAATTCCTAGCGCGGGAGGACCGCTTTTGAAGTACAAAAAACTGCCCGGAAAGCGTGTTGTAAATAAGGGCAGTGATTTACGACCAAATCATAGCCTTCCTGGCTTTCCTTCCCACGCTTACGAGGTTAGCTGACGGGTTCGGGTTGCAAGGTAACCCTACCTGACACTCACTCACTCACATCGAATGACAAAATGTGCTGCTAAAGTGCCGAGGATTCACCCCTAAAATTGGTTTCCCCGCTTCTCCCCAGGAGAACTCAGCGTTACTGGTCAATAACTATATTTTCTTCATAGTACTATAAACTTTAGTATGTGTCAAGGCATATTCCTGAAAATGGTTTTGTGACCCTATGTATGGAACAAAATGCCACCATCTGGCATAAGCTGACTTAGAACAGATTTTGGAAAGGGGGACTTTAACATGTCTCATCATCTTTATAAAAAAGCGATGGAATATGACCTAGAAGAAATACAACTATTGGCAAAGGCTGCACAGACGGCTCCGCCTCCGGTCGCCCAGGCTCTGCTGGGAATAATCAAAGAAGAGGCCCAGGATGCAGAGTTTTGGAATACTCTTTACAGTTGTTGTGATGAATGCTATAAACCGCCCTGCCCGGACGACCCTGATGGAATAAGGCCACCCGGCAAGTATTATCCATACCAAAAAAAACCGGAACAAGATAAAAAGGAATAAAAGGGAGGGATGAAAAATGACTGGAGCCTGGCAGGACTATTTAAAGCGTGTGATCAAGATGGATGAATCTGAAATTGCACTTATGCAGAGGATTGCTCAGATGGTGCCCAGTCACCACTGCAGGTGCATTATCCAGATGATGATTCAGAGAGAAAAAGAAGAGATGGAAATGTTGTGCATGTTGATGGGGATGGATGGGCGCGAACCCTGTAAGGAACCCAAAAAGCCCTGGCAGCCCTGTCCACCGGAATACGGAGACGACTGTGATCCTGGAAGAGATCCCTGTTATGGCCCCGGAAGGGATCCCTGTTATGACCCACCATGTGGCCCTATGCCGTATACGGAAGATGACAAGGAAGATAAGTAGAGACTTTCGAAATTCTAGATACAAGCAGGCCGGCAGCGAAGATACTGCCGGTTTTTGCTAGGGTTCCACCAAACCTTGTTCAGTGTTGACGAAAATGCGGTTTTTGCCCGTTTTTTTAGCCTGCAGAAGTGCTTTGTCTGCTTTCCAGAATAAATTTTTCAAATTAAAGAAGGTATCAGGTATATGGTAGGCGATACCAATAGAACAGGTGATGCTGTTGCTGTCGTTGAGCGTTACTTTTATGCCCATGCTTTTTTCAATTTTACTGGCAAATATCTTATTGGCTGTTTGTGTTTCCTGGACAATTCTCTTGGCAAGTGAGATTGCTTTTTTTACATTTGTGTTAGGCATCAGAATGACGAATTCATCACCACCATAGCGAAAGGCTAAGTCAGTACTGCGAATGATTTTTTTCAGTATCGCCGCAAATTCTATCAAGACAATATCTCCTGCTGAGTGGCCGAAATTGTCATTGAAGTACTTGAAATTATCCAAATCCAAACAGATAATCGAGTATTTAACATGTGATTGTAACCGCTCACCGTATTTTATATTTTCTGCATAAACAACATTTTCAAATTCCTGGCGGTTGTACAACAGGGTCAAAGGGTCCTTGATCACAGCCATGTACAGATTGCGGTTGGCTTCTTCTAACTCCCAGGTTCGTGCCTTGACCTGTCTTTCCAGATCAGTTTTCAGCGATTCGGAAATATCCAGGGCATTGGAAAACTTCAGGGAGAGTGTAAAGGCCTGTAAGAAAACGAAGACAACCAGGCCGGCGGGGAAGGTGTCTGAAAGCAGGTTGATGTTATGGAAGTGGTTGGCATAAGTAGTGTCTATAAACGCAGTTATCAGCAAGATAAGTGTGCCGGCAAAAATGATGTGGGAACCCTCCTCCTTTGTCTGGACAGCTTTGAATAAAACGAATAAGAGTAAAAAAAAAGACGAAAAATGCAAAAAACCTGATATGTTATCAAAAACTTAGCGAACACTCTTAACGGAAAGCAGATGATGATCACAGAGTAGGCAAGGTTGATTCCCTGTATGAATTTTAATGAAAAAGGGGGAAATCCATCCGGGTAGAGGTGGTGGACAAACATGGTAAAACATAAAACGCCCAGAGGCACTGTAAGGTATTCAAGTTTTGACAGCATTTCAAAGTTGATGCCGGGGAATAAAGAAGTGATAAACACCTCCCCGGTCAGCAGAACTCTTAATGCCATGATGAGGCAAAACAGTCCCAAAAAGAGGAGCGAGCGTTCCTTGGTTCTTAAAATATAGACACTCAGATGATAGATGCAGATGATAAACAGGCTTCCAAAAAGGAAGAGTTCCAGGGCCACTGCCATATCCCTTTGATGATAAATCTGCTCCTGGGTTCCCAGAAGGATGGATTTCCACATACCTCCCTTGACATGGGCAAAATTGGCCACATGAACGACAATCTCCACATCCTGGGCTTCGGTGCTGAAGGGAGTGATCAGGGGGAGCCACTGGGGTTCTGTTTCTTGGAGAGATTTACCGGGAGCACCGTTTTCACAGATCAACTTACCGTCGATATACAGTCTGTAGGATGTGGCAAAGTCAGGCACCTTGAGCCCATAGGTTGTGTCGGTGTCCTGTATTCTCACCAGTAGGCGGTAAGTACCATAGCCAAAGGCACCTGATTTTCTTGCCTTATTCCACAATCCTGGGACAGAGATTGTATTGCCTTCCACTGGTATTTCCTGGTCAAAAGACAGAAATTGTTCATCATAAAACTGCCATTCACCGTTAAGGGGGACAACCCCACTGCTTTCAAAATCAAGGTCCTCCAAGTTCAACAACCCCCCGACTGCTTGCGGGGGGGAGCCAAATGGTTCTCCGTGAGTGGACAAGAAAATAGCAGCACACAGAACGGCTGATGTGAGCAGGGCAATGATGATTATTTTAAAATTCATCAGCAAGACCCCTCTGACTGGCCCTCTAAAACACCATTGATTACTATTAATTGTTTAACTAGTTAATATTTTAATTTCCACAATGTTGGCTATAATCCTTCCGGTTCTGGTTGTTTTATTCAGACTATGCAGGCAAATACTTGGGTTGAGTCCCCAGTTGCAGTGCAAATTAGGTTTATCATCTCTTGAGATTACCTTTGAAAGTTTTTGTGGGATTCAGATATATAAAGAAGCAGGGAGAGGGGAGAGATGGCTGATGAATCGTGTCAGCGTACTGGCAGCAGGGATGGATATAGACCAGATCATAAAGGATATGATGGGAGGTGTCTGCATGGATAAACATCACTGAGTTTATATGCGACCAGATTGCAAAGGATCTGATAGAGGGTATCAGATGCGCCTGGTTAAATCTGGCAGGACAAGCAGATTTGGCAGTGGCACCGTGGCACTGGTGCACCAGGAGGACTATTGCACGCTCAATACACCCTGCTGTCCTTGAGGAGCAAGGTTATCAATGTTTGAGGTGACCTAATGCCACCTCTGATTGCTTTACTGCATCACCCGGGTCAGGAAGGAGCGTGTCCTGGAACTGCGGGGTTCTGTGAAGATCTGCCGGGGTTTTCCCTCTTCTACGATCAAGCCCTCATCCATAAAGATCACGCGGTCTCCGATCTCTTGAGCAAACTTCATCTCATGGGTTACCACAACCATGGTCATCCCATCCCGGGCCAGGTCTCCCATAACCTCCAATACCTCGCCTACCATTTCCGGGTCGAGAGCAGAGGTCGGCTCATCAAAGAGCATCACCCTGGGCTGCATCGCCAAAGCCCTGGCGATGGCCACCCGCTGCTGCTGTCCACCGGACAGTTCTGCAGGGAAGCTTTCGGCCTTATCGCTCAAACCCACCTTTTCCAGGAGAGAGCGGGCAATCTCCAAAGCCTCCGGCCGATCCATTTTTTTGACGATCAGGGGTGCCATTGTGATGTTTTCCACAACATTTTTATGCGGAAAAAGGTTAAAGCTCTGGAAGACCATCCCGATCTCCTCCCTGATTTTAGGGAGGTCTGCCTGTGGGTCAGTGATTTTGATGCCGGCAAACTCGATGCTGCCCTCTGTAGGTTCCTCAAGGATGTTCAAGCAGCGCAAGAGTGTGCTCTTTCCTGAACCGCTGGGCCCGATGATCACCAGCTTTTCCCCCTCTGCTACATCCAGGTCTATTCCGCGCAAAACCTCAAGTTCTCCGAAATTTTTGACAAGGTTTCTAACTTTAATGATTTCCATTGGTATCGAGCCTCTTTTCTGTATAGTCCACCAAGCGTGAAATGCTCAAGGTCATGATCAGGTAGAGGAAGGCCACGGCAAACCAAATTTCAAAGGGTCTGAAGGTGGTGCCGATGATCAACTGTCCCTGGCGGGTGAGCTCTGCGTATCCGATGCAGATCAGCAGGGATGTATCTTTGAGCATAGCTATGAACTCGTTCCCCAAGGGGGGTATTACCCTCCGGAAGGCTTGAGGAAGGATTATATGGCGCATGGCCTGCTTCGGTGTCATCCCCAGGGAAAGTGCGGCCTCTTGCTGCCCCTTTTCTATGGACTGGATGCCCGCTCTGAAGATCTCGGAAACGTATGCCCCGCTGTTGATACTGCAGGCAGCCACAGCAGCCACAAAGGGGGGGATATGGGAAGTGGATGTAAAGGGGCCCAGTGCAAATGATGTTGCCAGAAAAATTTTAAACTCCTGGATTACCGGTGGCAGTCCGAAATAAACGATAAATAATTGAACAAGCAGGGGAGTACCACGCACAAAGTCGACATAGCATGTGGCTAGGCCCCGCAGGAACCGGTTTTTGGAGAGACGCCCCATCCCTCCGAAGAGGCCGAGAATACAGCCAATTGCCACAGCTATCAATGTAACTTTAAGTGTTTGTAAAACCCCTGTGAGTAAAAAAGGTAATGATTGAATAATAAGTTCCAAGCTAGTAGGCACCTCACTTAAACTTCCTTGGTTTAGCCATTGTTATAATCTGAATGTTAATTATCAAAAAAAGATCTGCGCAACCCGCCAGGCTGCGCAGATCTGGTATCATTGCGTTTACCTACGCTTCTTTGCCGGGCAGGAACTCCGGTGGTTCCTCACCGAACCACTTCTTGTATAGTTTTGCATACTCTCCGCTTTCTTTCAGCTTTTTAAGGCCGTTATTGATTTTCTCCAGAAGTTTGGTGTTTCCCTTTTTGACAGCGATTCCATAGTATTCACTTTCCAGGATGTCGCCCACAATCTTGTAATCTTTTTTACTCTTGCTGACGTAATATTGATTGACTGGGTTATCATTGACCAGAGCATCGGCACCGCCGTTTTTCACTTCCATTAATGCATCTGTTACCTGGTCGAAATCTGTGACATTGGCGCCCTCAATTGTTTTTGCGTATTTTGAACCTGTTGTCCCGATTTGTACGGCAATCTTTTTGCCCTTCAGGTCTTTAACACTTTTGATCTTATCTTCATTTGCTCTGACCACAACACTCAAACCCGCTTTATAGTAGGGTGTCGAAAAATCAACACTCTCTAATCGGTCTTCATCGATGGTCAGGCCGGAAGCACCGATATCGATATTACCTGTTTTTACAGAGGACACGATTCCATCAAAGCCCATATCCTTGAGTTCAACATCAAAGCCTTCTACTTCACCGATAGCCTTGATTAATTCAATATCGAAACCGGTGAACTCCCCGGTTTTCTCATCTCTGAATTCAAGAGGCGCAAAAGTTGCCTCAAATGCCACAGTGTACTTTGGCTTTTCCTTAGTATCCTTATCACCGGCTGCCGGAGTTCCGTTATTATTATCACTGCTGCACCCCACCCCAAAAGCACCAAAAAGGCCAATTAACATCACAATCAACAGATACCTAAAAACCTTACGCAAGCTCATCCCCCCACAAAAATTTTGTTTTTTTGATACAATAGAGTTTGTTTGTTATAGAAGCAACAGTATAAATATTCGATTTCTTAAGTAAAAATCCTTTATCTTGTTCAGGTGGTTTTATGAGAATTAATAAACAACACATTGCCGATCTTGCTCTGCTGGGAACGGCATTTGCCTGGGGGACAACCTTTCAGCTTGTTAAAGATGCATTGACTGACATTGATACCTTTCCTTTCCTGGCAATTCGTTTTTTTGCTGCATTTTTAATCCTCCTTCCCTTTCGGAAGGGAAAGTTTAGCTGGAACCCGGCTGCCTTGAGGGCGGGTATTTATCTCTTCTGCGGATATGCATTTCAAACCCTGGGACTCTTGTGGACGACCCCGAGCAAGGCAGCTTTCATCACAGGATTGAATGTGATTTTGGTGCCATTCATGGCTGCCTTTTTAGATAAAAAGCTGCCCTATTGGGGAGCCTGCGCCGGGGCGGTGTTGGCTGCTTTCGGATTGGGATTAATATCTCTGGAGGGTGTGTTTTTACCAGGCAAAGGTGACCTGCTGGTTTTATGCTGCTCTGTTTTCTTTGCCCTTCAGATCCTGGCGGTCAGAGAAGCCAGCAAAACTATGAACGCCCAGGACCTGACACTGATCCAAGTGGGAGTTGTTTCCCTCTGCAGCTTCGGAATCTGGGGCGGCTTCGGTGGAAACAGCATCAACTGGACACCTGCGGTTCTCTGGGCATTGGCCATCACCTCAGTTTTTGCCACCGCACTGGCTTTCTTGAGCCAGAGCTGGGCACAGCGCTTCACCGGTGCAGACAGGGTAGCCTTATTACTGGCCACGGAACCCGTTTTTGCCGGACTGTTCAGCTATCTTTACGGAGGTGAAGTTTTCAGCCCCCAGAAGCTCCTGGGCTGTGCCCTGATCTTCACCGGCATCTTGCTGAGCGAACTCACCGGTGCTAAAGAATGAGACGCGGGGACGGTTCTCGCGTCTCACTCATGTTTCATTGGTCTGCTTTCACCTGGCCTTTTGGTGACAGTTACCTGAATAAAGCTAGCTTGGTTCCGATAGGTGTTGTCAGAGTGGTTGTCCTGCTGTTATAATATCTTTTGAAGAACATTAATATGCTGATGTAGCTCAGGGGTAGAGCAGCTCACTCGTAATGAGCAGGTCGTCGGTTCAAATCCGACCATCAGCTCCAAATAAAACCTCACTCCCGCAAGGAATTGCGGGATTTTCCTTTCTTTGAAGTTGGTTTTACCGGTTGCTTTTCCCCTTTTGAGTCCGGTGGCAGATCATTGTGAATCCGAGTGTTGATTGTTCTGGCGATTCCACTCACTTTTTTGTTACATTCCCATAGAAATAAAATTTCAAAAATAATGGGTTGACACCAAAATAAGTGGATGGTATTATGGATGTAGTAACATGTAGATACAGGTAGGTACAGATTATAGAAAGGGGGTTGATATACAGTTAATTGCAGTTTGTTTTCTCCGAACAAAAAAAAAACTAATGGGGAGGCAATGGTCATGGTGGATTTGAAACTGGTCACAAAAGCGATGGGTGAACTTGATGAAGATCAGGTAGTGTCGGCGTTAACTGATTTTATGGCATCGGATCCTTCAAGAGAGGATACTCTGAAGGTAATGAGTGCCTGCCAGCAGGGAATGTCACTTGTAGGAGATCTGTTCGATCAGGGCGAATATTTTGTAGGTGACCTGATCTACGCCGGTGAATTATTGACTAAGGCCATCGAAACCATCAAGCCGGCGTTGAAGGGTGAAAGCGTTGCTAAGATAGGGAAAATGGTGCTGGGTACGGTTCAGGGAGACTTGCACGATATCGGCAAAAATATCTTCAAAAGTTTAGCAGAATCAGCCGGCTTTGAAGTTTATGACCTGGGGACCGATACGCCCCCCGAAGACTTCGCGAGTAAGGCTAAAGAAGTAAACGCTGATATAGTTGGGATGAGTGGAATTTTAACTCTAGCCTCTAATGCGATGAAAGATACTGTTGAAAGTCTGAAAGAGGCTAACCTGAGGGAAAACGTAAAGATTATCATCGGTGGAAACCTTGTTACCAGTGATCTTTGCAGCCATGTGGGAGCAGATGCCTTTACAACAAATGCCGCCGAAGGAGTAAAAATATGCCAGGGGTGGGTGAAATAACATGACTGATGCGACTAATCTATTTAATGAGAGAGTGCAGTTGTATAAAGATGCTGCAAGGCATAAGAAGACTAGTCGTGTATTAAATCTCGCTAATATTTGGACCTGGAAAATATGTGACTCAGGTTATAAGCTGAGTGAAGCGTTATTTGATTACAACAAGATGGAAGATATTGTTTGCAAGTTTCATGAGAAGTACCAGTTTGATTTTTACATGGACTATGGTCTTAGAAATCCCTTGAGAATACCGGATGTTCTTGGATTTACCGATTATATTATCGACGATGATACCTGTAGTTTAACGTATGCCACTGATATAAACTATATGACCGAGGAAGATTATGATCTGATCATTGAGAATTTTGACAAATATTTATGGACCAGATGTGTTCCCCGAAAGTTCAAAAAACTATGTGGCCCGAACGGCAAAGAAATGCTTAAAAAAGCCGCTGAAGAATTAGTTAAATACCAAGAATTCGGTGCACATATATTAAATAAAATGGAAACTGATTATGGTGTTCCAGGATCTATATTTGTAGGAGTTCCTACGTTTTTCAATTTCTTCGAGACTATGTACCTGGCCTTTAGAGGTATGAAAGCCCTATCAATAGATTTACGCAGAATTCCTGATAAGGTGAAAGCAGTATGCCAGGCTCATGGTAATGGACGGGCATTCGAACAATATAAGGCCTCTGTACAACCTGGAACTAATATGAATAATGGACCTGACTTTTGTATATATTTGTTGTCCCATGTGATCTTAAGTAAAAAACAATTTGAAGAATTCTACTGGCCATACTTAAAAGAACTATTTGATTTCGTTGAGAAGTATGACAAAATCATGCACATCTTTAATGAAAGTGAAAACAGCAGGTTGTATGATTTTTATAAACAAGCCCCGAAAGGCCATGTTGTTGTCCATTTTGAGAATGATGACCTGTTCAAAGCGAAAAAGGAAATTGGCGATACAGTCTGTTTGTGCGGTGGGATGCCTTCAGACCTTCTTGCTCGTGGAACTAAAAAAGAGTGTATCGATTATGCCAAACGGCTGATCGATGAACTGGCTTCTGATGGTGGGTTTATTTTCAGCCAGGATAAGATGATTTCTTACCCAAATGATTGCTCCGCTGAAAATTTGAAGGCTGTTAATGAGTTTGTGCAGGAATATAGAATTTAAATAAGGGGGGTCCATTTTAATGGTTGAACAGAGTCTGTTTACTTACCCTGAAGGTTGGAATGAGATGTTGGCTGAATTGGATTTTATACCGGAGGAGCAAAGAGATGCTTTTATGCAAGCCTTTTTAGATGTAATATGCCATGTATTTGCCTAACTTTATGATCTCTACATAGTTAGGTTCCGAGATGCCTTCTCTTCTAGCCTGGGGAGAAGGCATCTTTTCTCAAACGTGATTCTTGATATCTTGAGAGGGCGAAGACGCCCTTACAGTTAAAGTGACAGTATAAGGTATAACTTGATGGCACTAGGTCATGGTTTTTAATTGTACCAGGAAGGAGCTTGTTAAGATGATCATTATCGGTGAAAAGATCAACGGGACTATCCCGAGTGTAAAAAAGGCCATTGAGGAGCGGGATGAGGAATTAATCAGGACTCTGGCTCTAAAGCAGTCTGAGGCAGGGGCAGACTATATTGATGTATGTGCAGGTACAGATCCCAAAATAGAATGTGATGTATTGAAGTGGTTAATGGATATTGTCCAAGACGCAGTCGATACCCCTTTATCTATAGACAGTCCAAACCCCAGAACTATTGAAAGTGTGTTTCCGTACGCCAAACGCACCGGTATCATCAATTCTGTATCTGAAGAGGGGGATAAGTGTGAGGTTATTTTCCCCTTAATAAAGGGAACACAGTGGCAGGTAATTGCCTTAACCTGTGACAATAATGGAATCCCCTCCGATGTGCAAACAAGAGTGAATATTACCAAACAGCTGGTCGACAAGGCGGAAAAATATGATATTGCTCCCGACAGGATGCACATCGATCCCCTGGTGATTGCTCTTTCCACAGATAATAATTCGCTGGTAAAATTCATGGAAACAACGACGACCATTAAGGAACTATATCCAGACATCAAGGTTACATCAGGTTTGAGCAATATCTCTTTCGGTATGCCTTTGAGGAGAGTTGTAAACCAGAATTTCCTAACGCTGGCGATGTTCGCAGGTATGGATTCAGTCATCATGGACCCCTGTAATCAGGAGATGGTGGCTACACTGCTGGCAGCCGAGGCTCTGTTGGGCCGGGATAGATTTTGCAGGAAATACTCCAATGCATTTCGCAAGGGGAAGATAGGAGCTAAAAAATAATAACAGGTACTAATATTCATACATAGTGTAACTTTTATAAGGGGGCACCCAGTTTTGGATACCCCCTTTAATGTTCTTATGGTCTCTGCGTTGAAAACAGAGGTTGTAGGCGGGAGGCCTTTTGTTTTCACCCTCTGTTGGTTTGCCGGGCGTCAAGGGCGTCTACCCTGCAAGCCAGTTTTTACAGTAGGTAACTCCTTCGTCAGAATTATTGGTGAATGCATCTGCCCCGATATATTCGCAGGAAATCCTGTTTACCGGGTTGCCGCCGATTAAAATTCTTATCTGATCTCGTAACCCCTCTGCAGTTAAGGCGCTGACGGTTTTTTTCATGCTTTCCAGAGCCAGTGTCAGCACCCCGCTCATTGCTATGATCTGTGGATGGATTTCCTTTGTCTTTGCTACAAACTCTTCCGGGGGTACATCGATCCCCAAATCAACAACCTCGAATCCTTCTGCCTCAATCATGCTGGAAAAAATGTTTTTCCCGATATCATGTAGGTCCCCCTGGACTGTACCCAATAAGATTGTACCCATTTTTTTATGGTGCTGATTTTCCGGTTTAGTAAGAATCAGCTTCAATACGTTTTTAACAATTTCCCCGGCCATAATCAGATCAGCGATGAAATATTCCCCTTTTTCATAGAGAATGCCTACCTTGACCATACCCAGGCGGATCTGCTCCCGTAGATAGACGGGTTTTTTACCCGCCTTCAGCCGTTGTTCGACCAATTTGAACACTTCATCTTCATTCAATTGCTCCACTGCAGCTATTAGTTTATCATCCATCTATGTCATCCTTTCCATAAGACTTTTATTGACTGTGTTGATAGGATGATACGGCGATTAAGTTGCAGTATTTGCCTCTGATAAATAATTGACCATAGCCGATTAGTTTCCCCTGATCACTTAAGATCTGCTGTTCCACTAGAATAACAGACTCTTTATCCTCCAGGTTTAATAATTTGCTGAGTTCAGGGGTGGCGCTGGGAGCGCTGATCTTGAGTGTTTTTTTTAACTGTAAACAGCGATCGGTGCTTGGCCACCATCTCAGGAAAAGTTGCGTAGTGAATTTCTTTTTCAATCGATGGGTTTACCTCTCTCATAGGGGAGGAATTTGATATCATAGGCTGCCGGCTTTTTATCAACATAAATCAACCATCTGATCATGACAAAGCTTTTCTTAATATCACCGAGTTGCTTGCTGAGCTTGGCCGGTGGCACCAACCTGACTTCCAGCAGCTTGGTCTCTCCGGAGTAGTTTTTGATGCATCCTTTTTCGCTGAAATAGAGTGTATAACTGTCTATCTCAGGTTCTTTAACAAAATACCCTTTACCGGGAACTGGGTTGATATACCCTTCTGAGAAAAGAACGGATAGACCCTTGCGGACAGTTGTCCGACTGGCGTCGTATTCAGAAGCCAAGTCGTGTTCTGATGGCAGCAGGTCGCCTGGCTTGTAAATGCCCTTGTTGATTTGCTCCTTAATGTGGTTAACCAATTGCATATATAGAGGTATGCCCGTCACGGAGTATACTCCTTATCTAGAAACTATGTTACTAAACATATATTACCACGGATCAGATCATAAGACAAAAAGAAGAATTGATATATTTGATACCGGATTGCTTTATTACATTAAAATTGCGGGAGTTCATCTTTTCTCCGACATCCGGCATCCGACCTCCATTTTCCGGTAGCCATCAGCATCATTATAAGTGATTAAAAGAGCAAAAAATGTGAAAAAGAGGTTGTTAAATCAAGTGAAGTATGCTATACATAAAGAACAATCTAATTGATATGGCTTGAGAACCGGGAAAATAGGGTCAAATCCTAAAACCTCCGCCTCTCAATGCCACCCAATTAAGAATTCCTTGAGAAGGAGGTTTTAGCGTGTACCAGGACAAGAATTTGACCTGTCGTGACTGCGGTGAAGAATTTGTATTCACTGCCAATGAACAAGAATTTTACGCTTCCAAGGGTTTTGAAAACGAACCTGGGCGGTGCCCTGCTTGCCGCGCTGCCAGGAAGCAGCAGCGGAACAGCCGTGGCTCAAACCGACGCCCGCGTGAGATGTTCAAGACTACTTGTGCTAAATGCGGACAGGAAGCGGAAGTACCCTTCCGCCCGTCTTCTGACAGGCCTGTTTACTGCAGAGAATGCTACCAGGCCAGCAAATCACGTTGGTAAGGATTTCACATGTAAGTAGAAAAAGCAAGCAATTGAAAGAGGCGGGGTAAAATAACCGTCTCTTTTCTATTAATATGGCTTAACACAATTCCGTTCTAGGTCGCAATAATATTTGGTTTATATGTTATAGCAGTTTGAGAAAACGAAGGGGAAAAAAGATTTTTGCAGAAGTATTTAGAATCAAGAGGTAGATGCTCATACCGCCAAGTCTGCACCAGCAGATTATTTAATAAGGGGCCGAAGTCATGTAATGCTGCGGAATTAGCAAAAAGCAGTTCCTGGTAACTTCCGACCTCTGGCTTCTGATATTTTTTTTCAAGGAGGTAATTGGGAATGGTTGATGTTACTGTTTTCGGTACAGTTGAACAAGATCAAGGGGGGTGCAACTGCGGCTGTGGCCATGCCCATTCCATGCGGGACGCAGCTGAGGTGCTGGAGAAGGAGCTGACGGAAAAGTTTGGAGATATGGTAAGGTTTCGCTTTGTGGATGCCTTCAGTGAAGAAGTTATGGATTTTCCGGATGTGGTGAAGGTGATGAATCAGTTTCGCTTTCCCCTAACGCTTTTGAATGGGGAGCCCCGGTTTCATGGGGGGCTGTCATTGGAGAAGATATCAGATGCTGTAGCTGAATTGTTGGGAGCTATCGGGGGCTTCCGGCCTTAAACTTCTATTTTCGCAGGCATTATTTTTTACTCTGATATCAGGTTTCGTTGCCGGAATCGGTATGATGCAGTTCCTGGTAATTATTTGACCTTTGATCTGCTGCGACCTTTGGTTCCTAGACTTCTATTCTATATCACAGGTGATGATCGTTTCAGAGCTTTCGTCAGCTAAAACCACCAGGACACCTTCGGGATCAGCAATGAGACTGTTTCCCAGACTGATCATGCCGATATGGCTGCCGATGGTGTTGGCCATAAACACATAGCAGTGGTTTTCCACCGCCCTGGCTATTGGGAGCGCTCGGTTTTTGTCCACTTTCCAGCGTGCTTCCAGAGGTTTGTAATAGTGCGCGCAGAGGATAAAGAGGGCATCGACATCTTTACAAGTTTCCCGTGCTAATTCGGGGTAGTTCTGGTCACGGCAGATGATCACTCCGAGTTTGTATCCTTGATATGCAAAGGTGAGGGGCTTAGTGCCTGGGGTGAAATACTTCTCCTCTGCTGCAGTGAGGTTGTTTTTATAAAAGGTATGGGTTGTCCCATCGGGAAGAATCACTGTGGCGGCGTTGTACAACTTCTCATCGGCGAAAACCGCTCTGCCCACAATAAGACCCAGATTAAGTTCGGCCGACTTACGGGAGATTTTATCTAAGGCCATGTTCAGCTTGTCATTAAAATTATCCTGAGTCAAAGTATCAGGGTTGTATCCGTTCAGGCACATTTCCGGAAATACCAGTAGTTCTATACCTTTGCGAGATGCTTCTTCTGCCATCATTAATACAGTTTCAGTATTAGTTTCCAGTTCATTCGCAATGAACATCTGAGCCGCACCGAGGCGCAATGTAATTACCCCCAAGGAATATTTTAACTATTATCTTAAATCAAAAAAATATGATTGGCAAGAGGTTGCAGCCTTTTCTGTAACATCGATATCAGTTAATAATAAAGCAGTCCCATACCAAAGCAACACCGGGATCGGTTTTGCGGTAGGCAGTAGAAAAATTTGAGTCTGTTTCTGTCTGGTGAGGATCTTACAACCTCAGTATTGATGTAAAATTGTGAATGTGGATGCTAAGCAATTGATATGGCTTGTTTTAGGCTAAATGGTGATAGGCACCGAAGTGATGACTCTATTAGAATTGCCCTCGACTTCTCAGGTGTCAGCAACTCCATGTTTAAAACCAACATCAGAAGCTTTCGAATATGAGGTGAAAAAACAGTGCAGTTTGAGCAAGGACGCTTTTTAAAATATGTTTATGGTAACCTGTGCTGTCATGTGGATGCTGTGCATGCCAAAAAGCCGACACTGGTAGAGGCGGGTGGCGATCCTAAGCGCACCAAGTTGTGGGATATCTATACAGGGGATATCGTATCTGAGATCGCTGCCTGCGGGTGTACGGGGATGATAGCTACAGTGTCCAGGCTTGCCGCGGACTTGAACCGTGGGCCGGAACACGAGGCACCTTTACAAAAGGATGCCCTCCGGGAATACCGTGAAGTGATCAGGCACAACCTTGAGCGGACTTGTATCCTGGGTCAAAATGGCGAACTTATACGCCTTATCTGCACCTTGCCGTACATGGGATAGGAAATAATCGCTGGGGTAAAAAGGCCATTGAGGTGGGTACTCGACAGGGTTACAGTGATCAGACATGCTCAGAGGATGTTTTACGGTGGTTTCTAAACACTCTAGGGAGTAGGCTGGATGATGCGGTTCCAGGTGTAGAGATTGTGTCCAATGAACGCTTTATAGGTCACCAATCTTTTGCACACCACCGCTGCGGCTGTCCGGGTTACCGTGGCTATGGGCCAAACTACAATGCCGTACAGTTGGAGATATCATATACACTACGAAATGAACATCGAGAAGAACTGGTGGCAGTTCTGTCTGAGCTTGTACAAGAGTTCCATAAGAGCTTTGGGAAAGAAGCGGCCATTGGTGGTTAGTTGGTGACGTTAGTTGGTGACAGTCACCTAAATGTCCAACCTGTATAGACATGTTCAGCTAAATGGTGACGCTAAATGGTGACAGGCACCAAAAGGTCCAACCTGTATAGACATGTTCAGCTAAATGGTGACAGCTAAATGGTGACAGGCACCCGAATTTAAGTTTTTTTCATTTAGGTATTGCATTATATATAACAATATGCGAATATAGGTATATAGAAATTCTAACATTAACAGGGTAACCAAATTATTTACTCGGGAGGGGACAACATGAAAGAACGCGACAAATTTCTAGCACTAATAACACTTTTTCTCGCGGCCTATTTTATTCCTTTTGGGCACCCGAGGGTAAGTAAGGCTATTCTCGAAGGATTTTTGATGCTCCAAGAGTATGTACAGGAGCATGTTCTTTTTTGCCTGGTGCCGGCCTTGTTTATTGCTGGGGCTATTTCTTACTTTCTTTCCCAGCAAGCAGTACTAAAGTACTTTGGCGGTGAAGCTAAAAAGTGGGTCGCCTATCTTGTGGGTTCTGTTTCCGGGGCGGTGCTGGCAGTATGTTCCTGCACAGTACTGCCACTTTTCGGCGGGATCTACAAGCGAGGCGCTGGCCTTGGCCCTGCCATCGCTTTTCTCTATTCTGGCCCGGCCATCAACATCCTGGCCATTGTATTAACAGCCAGGGTGCTGGGATGGGAACTGGGTATAGCCAGGGTAGTAGGTGCTGTAGTCTTTGCGCTGGTGATCGGTCTTCTCATGGCTTTTATCTTCCGGAAGGAGGAGAGGGAGCGTTTAGAAAGTTCTCGCAAACTGGCGGCCGAACTGCCCGAAGAGAAAAGGACTCCTGTGCAGACGCTCAGCTATTTTCTTGCCCTGATCTTTATTCTTATTTTTGCTGCCTGGGGTAAGCCAGCGGGTAGTGAAGGCTTTTGGCTGGCTGTTTTTCAGGTGAAGTGGTATCTTGTTGGGGTTTTGCTTATCCTGCTGGGGTTGATGATCTGGCGCTGGTTTGACAAAGAAGAGGTTTCCTCCTGGATGGATGCTACCTGGTTTTTCACAAAGCAGATCATTCCTCTGCTGTTTGCTGGTGTCCTTTTGGCAGGATTCTTGCTGGGGAGGCCAGGTTTGGACAATGGTATCATACCATCCCATTGGATTGCAGCTATCGTTGGGGGTAATTCCCTACAGGCCAATTTTGCAGCATCTTTGGCAGGTGCACTGATGTATTTTGCGACACTGACAGAAGTTCCGATTCTTCAGGGGTTGATTGGATCCGGTATGGGGAAAGGCCCTGCCCTGGCGCTACTGCTTGCAGGCCCCGCTTTGAGTTTGCCTAGTCTGCTTGTGATCATCAGGGTTATCGGGGCGAAAAAGGGCTTGACTTACGCGGGTTTGGTGGTTGTAATGGCTACACTGTCCGGATGGCTATACGGGACGTTATTTTAGAGGGTGATAGGATGATAGTGGACGTTATTGACACCTTAGGGCTGTTGATGGGAATGGTTACCGTGAACGGAACTATGTTGAAATCCCAGTCTTACCGGTACAAAAATACTGTTCCTTATCACGCCTTTATCACAATAAAATACATGACAAAGTAAAGGAGGAAAACAAGATGGAAATCAAGGTTCTGGGAACAGGGTGTGCCAAGTGTAAAAAGCTTGAAGAAATGGTAAGAGAAGTAGCGGGTGAGCTGGGGGTGGATGCTGATATTATCAAGATTACTGACCTCAACGAGATCTTGGAATACGATATCATGATGACTCCCGGGCTTGTGGTAGACGGGGAAATTGTATGCTCTGGTAGGCTGCCGAAAAAGGATGAGATCCGGAACTGGCTGCAGGGAGAATAGATTATCAAGGGGGACAGTCCCTAGTGCATTTGGATTTGCTAAATCCCTCTTTGCTCCTTGGCCGAGGGGGTGTTGTGAGAAAGGGGTGAAGTAGAAGTGGCAGAGAGGACCTGCCGTGAATGTGCCCTCTCTCGGAAAATGGGAGCGGAAGGGGTCTACTATTGTTATAAGCATAAGCGCATCAAAGAGCCGGATGAAACAGGGTGGGACTGGGGATGTCTCTACTTTTGTGAGATCGAGCCGGAAGAAAATCTCAGTCCCTACCAGTATCTGCTGATCAAGGAAACAGAGATTGCTACACGAAAGTGACACCTGCCAACATAAATGTCCCGGGTGGACATAGTGAACAATGGTAAAAAAAAATTATATGAAAGGATGAGTGTTAATGGCAGTTGATGTGGTGGTATTTGGAACGACTGCTCCCAGCAGCGGCTGTGGGTGCTGCTCGACCGCATGTTGTGATCCTAGGCAATCTATGGAAAAGGAAGCCGGGGGATTAAAGGGCTCACTGGTAGAAAGGTTTGGAGAGGGTGTAAGGTTCCGCTATGTTGATATTATGAGTAAAGAGATGAAGGATTATCCGGAGATTCAAAAAATACTGAACCGGGTACATCTTCCATTGACTGTGATCAACGGAAAGCCTAGCTTTCACGGTGGTTTATCTGTAGAGAAGATCGCTGGGGCTGTATCCGAATTGTTGAAGTAGTGGATGCATACTACAGGGTGAGCCGCTGGTATAGCGATGCCGGGCGAACCTCTATGGTCTCCTGAGGCGGGTGATTAAAACATTTGATTGGATTTTAGAGGAGGTGATGAAATGGCCAGTGATATATTTGATCTGCGTACTCGGGTTACTAAGGCTTTGGCTCACCCCCTGCGTTTGAAAATAATTGATCAACTCGACCTTGATCAAGAAAGGTGTGTCTGTGAACTGGTAGATGTCCTAGGCTGCGACCAGCCGGTGGTATCCAAGCACCTGGCTGTTTTGAGGAATGCAGGGCTTGTCACCTCCCGCCAGGAAGGGACCAGTGTCTATTACAAGCTCCGCACACCCTGTATCAAGAAGTTTCTGGACTGCATCGATCATGTGCTAAAAGAGGACCTGCAAGCAACTAGAGAAGAAATGGCAGGGGTGAGCCGCTGCATTAGTGAGGGGGAATATAAAGAGGGGGATTAATGATGGTGGTTGGATGTAAAAAATGTGGGCTTTATGACGCACAGCAACAGGAGTGCTACTGGTTTCGGAAGCGGTTAACCAGTGATGAAGTTGCGATGAGCAATAATTGTTCATATTTTATAGAAATTATCTATGAAGATGGTGAACCCCTGACACCCTATCAGCATACTCTGTTGAAAATGGATGATCTTGCCAGCAAAAAGATGCAGGGACCGATATAGGTTATTTCTCAACTTTCGTACATATACCAGCTACTTAATCAGCAGTTTGCCTTTTATTGTTAAAGGAACGACTAGCTGTTACTGCGAAAGTTGAGTTTTTTTCGAGTTTTACATCAAATAATATTGATATAATGATCAAAAAGGAAGGTGAGGAAGTGAGTGAAGATTATGTTGATCGAGTTCTTGCGGAATACGCAGCCAAATTTCAGGTTTTGGCTGATCCCCTGCGGCTGAAAATTATCATTTTGCTCAGGGAGGGGGAGAAGTGTGTTTGTGAATTGGTGGACGCATTGGGGCAAAAACAACCACTTATTTCTTATCATTTGAAAATGATGAATGAAGTGGGCCTGATCCAGAGAAGAACCGAAGGCACCTGGTCCTACTACAGCTTAAATCAGGATGTGCAAGAGTGGATCAGGGGCTGCTGCCGGTTCCTAACTGCGAAAGATATCATCGGTAAACGGTAAACACATGAAGGGAGATGATGGACAAAATGAATAACCTGGCGACAACAGCCAAATTTTTTGTCATGATCCTGGGTGAGTTGACCCTGCTTTTTATCGGCATTTCCTTCCTGGTGGCATTGATCCAGCAGTTTGTGCCGGACGAAAAAATGCGTGAAGTGCTGGGCAAGCCCAAGCGGGGATTGGGTAATATTCTCGGGGCTGCTTTCGGTGCCCTTACCCCTTTTTGCTCCTGCTCAACAATTCCCATTCTTGTTGGCCTACTCAGCAGTGGAGCACCCTTTGGAGCAAGTATGTCTTTTCTATTGGCTTCCCCTATTTTAAACCCTATCATTATCGGGCTGTTTTTGGTGCTTTTTGGCTGGAAGGTGACCGTGGTTTATGGTGTTGTTACTTTTGCTCTGGCAGCCGTAGGGGGTGCTGTATGGGAGAGAATGGGCATGGCAGATCAGGTAAAAGACCTTGCTCATGTTCAAACATCCAACTGTTGCAGCACCTCATGCTATGAAACAGAGGAGATAGAAACTAATCCAACTGCAGGCTGCTGTGAAACTCTTGAACTCGACCTGTCCGACCTGGAGGATCTCTCCGGGGATTCTATGGCTTCAAGCAAGTGGGAGAAGCTCAAGCCTAAATTAAGGGACGCTGGGAGGCAGGCCATGGCACTTTTCCGCCAAGTCTTCCCTTACCTGGTGCTGGGTACGGCCATCGGTGCCGTCATCTATGGGTTTATTCCCTCAGCTTGGATTGTCAAGGTGGCGGGTAAGAATAACCCCTTTGCTGTGCCTGTGGCTGCCCTCATCGGTATTCCCATGTATATAAGAGCAGAGACCATTATCCCTATTGGCCTCACCTTGATGAAGAAGGGCATGGCCTTGGGAACAGTAGCAGCCCTGATTATCGGCGGGGCGGGAGCCAGTATCCCGGAGGTTACTCTTCTTGCTTCCATTTTCCGTCCTCGTCTGGTGGCCGCTTTTGTGATCACCATCTTTGTTATAGCAGTTGCTGCTGGCCTTACTTTTAATGCCGTTTTCTAAAAATATGCCAATCACCACCCCAAGGGTGGTTGGTGACAGTCACCCCGAAGACGTCACCTAAAGACTATTTTGTCCTTGTTTTTTTAATGGGACGTGTTAAAATATTCACGGTGCATATGCCATAAATAGGGGTGGGATGGGTTATCAACAAATCCGTCCCTCTGATAATAGATCATTTGACTGTTTTATGGGGGTGATCAACGTTCCGAGGAAAAGGAGAAAATGCCATGTAGAGTTTCTTCCCCCGGCGACATATTACAAACCCGCAGGAGTTCCTCTACGGGAATTGGAGGAAGTCAGTCTTTCTGTGGAAGAGTTTGAAGCCCTACGCCTGAAGGACATGGAAGGATTAGAGCAGATACAGTGTGCTGAGCGGATGGGGGTTGCACGGACCACCTATCAGCGTATTTTATATGCGGCCAGGGAAAAAATAGCTGAGGCCTTGGTTGAAGGGAAGGCAATTCGTATTGAAGGGGGCAGGTATGTGCTCCTTTCGGATTGTGGTTACAGGTGTACTGAGTGTGGACATGAGTTTGAAAAAGCCCGTGGTACTGGGCAAGGAATGATTTGCTGTCCAGGCTGTGGTAAGGGGACTGACCATCTAGAGCGCGCCCTTAAGGGGCATGGGCAAAGGAGAAGACATGGTTTCGGCGGGGGTTACCGCAGCAAGGATGGGGGTACTGCCCAAAATGATGGCAGTGAATCCGATCAAACCAGTGAATCCAGCGAAACAAGCAAAATGCCGGAAAAAAGTACAGAATGATCCGATGAAATGGCGACTCCGTATTTAACGGCTTCCACTCTTATGGAAGCCGTTTATCATATTCAAATATTAGCTCTTATTGTATATGAGAATTGTTTCCGCGGATCGACCTCAGATTCGTATCGTGTTTGTCGCGATATTGACAGACTAAGTCAAATTGATTTTGGCTAAATTTTGGCTAAATGGTGACCTAAATGGTGACAGGCACCAAAAGGCTGAACCTGTATATACAAATTCGGCTAAATGGTGCCAGGCACCAAAAGGCACCACTTGTATAGACAGGTTTAGCTAAATGGTGACAGCTAAATGGTGACAGGCACCCTAATACCCGTCCCTGCTATTTTATGGTAAATCATGGTATGTTAATGATAACATGAAATAATTAGGCTGTATTAAAGGAAAATACTGTTATCGATCAATTCGATCAATAATCGATCTATTTCACTATTATTTATCAAAGGAAATTCGAAAGTTAAAGAGAAAAGGTAAAAATGAAAAATACAAGTGCCGATCTATCGGGGTGGGGAAAAGCCATCCTTCTTTTGACAGTGATAATAGCAATCAGGGAACCATACGGTTTTCTTAAAAGATAAAGGGGGATTATATTGCATGGGTAGAAAGCTCACAAAATCAGGGATTGACATTATAGGAGATATTCCGTGGGGCTCACACTTCTGCAGTTTTTACCAAACAAAGCAGGATTTGCTCGATATGCTCATACCGTTTATCAGAGCCGGGCTGGAAAGCAATGAGTTCTGTTTTTGGGTTGTTTCCGATCCTTTTGATGAGGATAAAGCGAGGGAGGTGGCGGGAGGAGCCATTCCCAACTTTGATTGTTATCTCGAGAATGGCCAGATAGAGATTATTCCGTATACCGGTTGGTACTGCCGGACTGATGACTATATACAGGTAATGCAAGATGCTATTTCCCGGGGCTTTGATGGTCTGCGTGCTACAGGCAGTATGACCTGGTTGGAGGAGAATGGTTGGGAGATTTTTATGGAATATGAGCGGGTTCTCAATAAGATGACCGACCAGGTTAAAATGATCGCCTTATGTTCCTATTATCTTCCCCGCTGCAGTGCCCGGGATGTGATTGATATTGTAAACAGCCATCAGTTCGCCGTATTTAAAAAGGAGGGCAAGTGGAAGGTGATCGAAACTTCCCAGCACAAGAAAACAGAGCAGGCACCGCCCGACAGCGAAGAAAAGTTCAGTGCTATAGGGAAGCTGGCCAGTGGAACGGCTCATGAAATAAACAACCAGATGACTGTTATTCAAGCATGCCTGGATCTCTATGCACGAGACAACTCTTTTGGTTTGGCCTGTTTAAAAATACGCCAGGCTGTGGAGAGAACTACTAAGCTGAACCGCCGGTTGATGATGTGCAGCCGGGCTGAAGATGCTTATGATAAACAGTTAGTCTGATGATCTATCGTGTTTATTTCTGGGTTGACCACCCGAGCATGTCGTACACAATTCAATAGCCCAGGGCAGATTCAATAAACATGAAGATACCCAGGACGATGATGACTGCTGCCCAGATTGTATTTAAAGGAAAAGGGCGCACTATTATCAAACCTAGAAGAAGCATTCCCGCTGTTCCTCGTAGGATTCTGTCTAATCTACCGATATTCTGTTTGAATGATATTATCATTTCATCATCCGTTTCCTTGAGGCATCCAAGATTTTTAATGGGGGCATATTATAAAATTTTTCGTTGATGAGAGTCCACAACTTTTACCATCATGTTTGCTAAACTCTGCTTCTCCTGGTCATTGCCATGTTCCCATAAGGACTTGATTACCTTGTTTTCCGGGGCGTCCGGTACCACATTTGAGGCCAGGTAATCCCCCAGCATTTTTGCCGAGTTCTGGATCTGCGTCTGGGAGAGTCCTGCTTTTTGACCGGCAGTTAAGGCCGTAGACAGAGTATCGATCCACTGATCAAAGGTTTTAATATCCATTTTGACACTCCTTTAATGACTAGTTCTAATTTCTAGTATATCTATTATTAGTTTTTCAACTTTATCTGATAATATGCAGAAAATAACACTAAAAAAACAGTTATTATTGCAGGGAAAGATAATAGTTTGTCGAAATTGAATTAGGGGCCATTATTGGCAAAGGAGTGTCTTTTTTGCTCAATGTTATTTTTGGTGTTTTTAGGCGGCCTGGCTTTATTCCTTTTTGGGATGAAGATCATGGGAGAGGGCCTCCAAAAGGTTGCCGGTGATAAGATTCGAAAAATACTGGAGCGGGTAACCAGATATCCTGTTGTAGCGGTTCTGTTAGGGGCTGTTACAACCGCCGCCATCCAGAGCAGCAGTGCCACAACAGTGCTGGTGGTAGGTTTCGTCAACGCAGGTTTAATGACATTGAAACAGGCCATCGGCGTGATTATGGGGGCAAATATAGGTACAACTATTACAGCTCAACTGATCGCCTTCAAATTGACGGATTATGTATTTCTGATCATTGCCATCGGATTTTGTATCAATTTTTTCAGTAAAAGACGTGTCTACCATTATGTAGGCCAGTTTATTTTAGGGATCGGTATTCTTTTTTTGGGTCTTGATGTCATGTCCAATGCTGTGGTGCCTTTAAGAGGCAGCCCGGTATTTCTGGATTTTATTGCTAGCTTCTCGCGGTATCCCTTGCTCGGTGTACTGGTGGGTATTATTATTACATGTGTTGTTCAAAGCAGTGCAGCCACCATCGGTATGCTGATTGCTTTAGCCAGTCAGGATATCATCACCTTCAATGCTGCGATACCTGTTCTTTTCGGTGATAACATCGGAACCTGTATTACCGCTCTTTTGGCCAGTATTGGGACGAATCTGAACGCCAGAAGGGCTGCTGTTGCGCATGTGATGTTTAATGTCACAGGTACTCTGATCTTCTTGATCCTGCTCCCCTGGTTTAGGGAATTTGTATATTTTATTTCCCCAAGTGAGCCCGCAAGACTGATCGCCAATGCTCATACCTCATTTAATATTTTGAACACCTGCCTGTTCTTGCCTTTTGTAGGCGCTTTTACTAAATTGATCGAAAAACTGCTGCCCGGTACGGTTGAAATTGAGGAAAAGGGACCCATTTACCTGGATGAGAGGATGTTCGACACCCCTGCTGTCGCTTTATCTCTGGCTACAAAAGAAATAATCAGGATGGGTAATATAGCCAGCCGAAGCTTGGAATCTGCTATGCAGGGATTTTATGAGAAAAACGAGAGATTTTTAGAAGCAACCAAAGAAGATGAAGAAATTATAGATGAACTGGAGAGGGAGATCACCTTTTACCTGGCCAAGCTGTCGCAAAAGGGATTTTCCCAGACTCTTTCCGGGAGGCACACAGGACTTCTGCATGCAGTAAAAGATATAGAAAGGGTTGGCGATCATGCTGAGAATATTGCGGAACTAGCATGGGTCAGGATTGAGGAGAACCTCCCTTATAGCGAGTTTGCCATCAAGGAATTAGAAGAGATGTACACTTTAGTATCTGAGGTTTATAAAAATGCCCTGGGAGCATTACAGGAGGAAAGCAAAGTTAAGGCCCGTTTAGCTGTGCAGGTTGAACTGTTCATTGACCAGAAGGAAAAGGAACTGCGAAACAGTCATTTGAAACGGTTGAACAAGGGTATTTGCTATCCGACTTCAGGTGTGATTTTCCTTGATATTATCAGCAATTTGGAGCGGATCGGTGACCATGCCAATAACGTTGCTGAAGTGGTTCTGGAGCATTTTTAAATTGATATAAGAAAAAACGACAAAAACGCAGGTACGATTAGCTAAATATGACAAATAACTACACATCCACAGCTTCATCCACACCGGAATCGGCTTGAAATGCGGGTTATGAACAGACTTATCCACATAGTCCACAGGTTTTGAGGATATCTGTACATTTTCTGGAAGGAATTTTCGACAACCCAGTTTTATGGTTTTTACCTTTACTTATAGGGTGCTTGTCGCATATGGTAAATATTACCGTCATATTTTACAGACACTTTCAGCAGTTCTATTTTTTATTGACAAGAGGAACTCGCATATGATATTATTTAAGCACTTCGTGATCCCGAATGGATCCGGGACAGGCACGGGGATAACATTTTAGGAGGAATGTGGCGTAATGCAGGGCAGAGTCAAATGGTTTAACCAGGAGAAAGGCTACGGCTTCATCGAATGCGATGAAGGTGGGGACGTATTTGTTCATTATTCAGCAATTCAAGAGGAGGGTTTCAAAACCTTGGCAGAGGGTCAGCGGGTAGAATTTGACATTGTTGAAGGTACTCGTGGTCCCCAGGCCTCAAAGGTTGTTAAATTATAAAGCATTAGAGCTCCAATCTTGGATTACTAATTTCGCCATTAACGGGGCCCCGGATTGACGGGGCTCTTTTCTTCCCTTACTTTATAGTTTAGTGTATATGTTGCAGGATTATTCTCCTGTAAAGGGAATAATATAAAGGCAGGGATCATTCTAACTAATGGGGGTGGAGGTAAAGGTGAAAATCACCATCCGGGGTAAAAATGCTCAAGTTACAGACGCGCTTAAGGGTTATGTGGAAAAGAGATTGACAAAGTTAACCCGGTATTTTGATTCCATCCAAGAAGCGCAGGTTACGGTCTCGACAGTCGGTGATAACTATGCTGTGGAGGTGACGATTCCCCTTAATAACGGTATGATTCTGCGCGGTGAGGATATGAGCAGGGAGAACTTCTATGAGGCAGTAGATCTGGTATCTGAAAAGCTGGAAAGGCAAGTTCGCAAACACCGCACTAAGCTCTACCGAAAGTTTCGCCATCAGGGTCTCAAGACACTGATCATGGAGATGGGTGAAGATAATAAAAAAGAAGATGAACCCACTATCGTAAAAACAAAGCGCTTTCTCATGAAACCGATGCCGGTGGAAGAAGCGATCTTACAGTTGAACTTGCTGGGTCACGACTTCTTTGTTTTCAGCAACGCAGAAACAGAGCAGGTTAATGTCCTCTATAAGAGAAAAGACGGGAACTACGGGCTCATTGAACCGGAGTTATAAATTCTTCCAGTGATAAAGCCTTAGTTATCAACTTATTGTAGGAGTTTTAACGGGGACCCTGTCAGGGGTCCCTTTTTGGTATGTAAGTGTGTTGTCAGGTGAGGTAAGAGGTGTTAAAATTAAAGCGGTTGGGAGAAAGAGGGTGTAATCGAGGATGCTAAATGCTCTAAAAAACCTATTTGATGATAATGCACGTGATGTTAAACGCTTACAAAAGACTGTCGATATAATTAATGGCTATGAGCCGGAGATCAAAGCCTTATCTGATCAGGACTTGCGGGCAAAGACAGTGGAGTTCAGGGAACGCTTTGCCCAGGGTGAAACCCTTGATGACCTGCTTCCTGAAGCCTTTGCGGTTGCTCGGGAGGCATCATCCCGGGTGCTGGGAATGCGCCCCTTTGATGTGCAGTTGATGGGCGGTATAGTCTTGCACCAGGGAGAATCGCGGAGATGAAGACCGGTGAAGGGAAAACACTGGTAGCCACGATGCCTGCCTACCTCAATGCTCTGTCTGGTCAGGGTGTGCATATAATCACTGTCAACGACTACCTGGCACAGCGTGATAGTGCATGGATGGGAGGAATTTATCGCTTTCTGGGTCTCAAAGTTGGCTTGATTGTCCATGGATTGGATACAGAAGAGCGCAGAGCCGCCTATGGAGCAGATGTCATTTACGGCACCAACAATGAATTCGGATTTGACTATCTACGGGACAATATGGCTATGCATGAGTCTGAGATGGTGCAGCGTGTACTCAATTATGCCATTGTCGATGAGGTAGACAGTATTCTGATCGATGAGGCGCGTACCCCATTGATCATCTCCGGGCAGGCGGATAAGCCGACAGATCTTTATTACAGGATTGCACGGGTGATTCCCAAGCTACAGAAAGAAGCCGATTACCAGGTAGATGAAAAACTGCATACAGTTGCTTTGACCGAAGAGGGTACCCGAAAAGTGGAGGGACTGCTGGGCATTCAAAATCTATCAGATGATGATAACTTAGAGTTGGCCCACCACGTTTACCAGGGGCTGCGTGCCCATGCTTTAATGAAGCGCGACCGCGACTATGTGGTGAAAGATGGGCAGGTAATTATTGTAGATGAGTTTACCGGGCGCCTCATGTTCGGCAGGCGCTTCAGTGAGGGACTGCACCAGGCTATCGAAGCCAAGGAAGGTGTGCGTATCGAGCGAGAGTCCCAGACACTGGCTACGATCACTTTTCAGAACTACTTCCGAATGTATGATAAACTGGCCGGAATGACAGGAACCGCGGCCACTGAGGAAGAGGAGTTTCGCAAGATATATGGTTTGGATGTGGTGGTTGTTCCTACCCACAAACCGATGATCCGCCACGATTTCCCGGATGCTATTTATCGAACTGAGCAAGGAAAATTTACAGCATCTGTCGAAGAGATAGTGGAATGCTATGAAGGCGGTCAGCCGGTTCTCGTGGGCACCATTTCTATCGAGAAATCGGAGATTCTGAGCGGGCTCTTAAAGAAGCGGGGGATTCCCCACCAGGTGCTGAATGCCAAATACCATGAACAGGAGGCGAAGATTGTCTCCCAGGCAGGCAGACTGGGGATGGTGACCATCGCCACGAACATGGCTGGACGAGGTACTGACATTATTCTGGGGGGTAACCCGGAACACCTGGCCAAAGAGGAACTGCTGCGAAGCGGGGTTGCCCCGGAGGTAGTTGCAGAAGCGTCTGAATACGGCAAACCCTCATCTGAGGATGTTGCTTCAGTACGTGAACAATACCGCAGGTTAGTTGCCAGATTCAAAAAGGAAACAGATGCTGAGCATGAAAAGGTGGTTGCTCTGGGAGGCCTGCATATAATAGGTACAGAGCGCCATGAGAGCAGGCGGATAGACAACCAGCTGCGCGGTCGTGCCGGGCGCCAGGGTGATCCCGGTTCTTCTCGCTTTTATGTTTCTCTGGAAGATGACCTCATGCGTCTTTTCGGTTCAGATAACATCTCTGGAGTGATGGATAAGCTGGGGATGGATGACAGTGTTCCTGTGGAGCATAATCTGGTAACACGCTCTATTGAATCCGCCCAGAGGAAGGTAGAAACCCGCAACTTCGAGATGCGTAAACATGTTCTAGAATATGATGATGTGATGAACCAGCAGAGAGAGGTTATCTACAGCCAGCGGCGCCGGGTTCTCATGGGAGAGGATCTTCAGGAGTCGCTGCAGGAGATGATGATCAGTGTTATAGATAGTGCGGTCGAGCGCTATACTGCTGAGGGGAAATACCCGGAGGATTGGGATATAGATGGCCTGGTTAATTTCGGGGAACAGATCTTCATCAGGGAGGGCGTCTTGCCTCCCGGTGAGTTGCAGGAACTTGATTCCCGTGAGGAGATCCAGGAGCGGTTGATAGATGAAGCGCTGGCACACTGGCAGGCCAGGGAAGAGGAATTGGGTCTGGAGAACATGCGGGATCTGGAGCGGTTTATACTGCTGCGGGTTGTGGACAGCAAGTGGATGGACCATCTCGATGCTATGGATCAGCTGCGCACAGGAATTGGACTAAGGGCTTACGGTCAAAAAGATCCCCTTGTGGAGTACAAATTTGAAGCATACAATATGTTTCAGGAGATGATCGATGCTATCCAGGAGGATGTTGTTCGCTACCTTTACAAGGTGCGGCTGGTGCCCCAGGAGCATGAGCGGCGGGTGAAACATATAGCTGAAAACCGCGGTGAAGAAGCTCCGCGTACACCGGTAAGGGTGGGACCCAAGGTAGGTAGAAATGACCCCTGTCCCTGCGGAAGCGGCAAAAAGTATAAACGATGCTGCGGAAGGCAGGTGTGACCTCAATTATTTTGGAGGTGGGCCCATGGAAGAAGGGGCCTCAAATAACAGTGAGGGGAAATATGAAAAGAGTGGGGTGCTGAAAAGTGAGTATCCTTATAGGAGGGAGCTTTTTTATAAAACCCTGCTGGAAGTGCTTAATCCCAAAATAGTTGCCTATCTGGAGAGGTTATATCAGGTTGAGGAACTATTGTCCCTCTCCGGAATTATTTCGGTCGGGGAAAACCAGCTTCACCATGTTATTCGCATGTTAGAAATGGCTGCCTCCATACCTGATAGTGTCTTAGAGGTTCTCAAGATCACAGGAGAGGAACTGATCGCCGGGGTCATCTTTCATGATGTCGGCAAGGGGAAAGAAGTTGATGACAGGATTTTTGAAGCCTCTCTGGTTCAAAAGAGTCGGGCACCTGCATATCTGCGCCATTATCCTGGGATGAATTGGGCGGAGTGGACGGTTCCTTTTCACAACCATATTGGGGAAAGCCATCAGACCGCAAAAAAGTACCACTGTTCACAGAAAGTTCTTGAGGCTGTCGCGTTGCACCACCATGTCAAGATTCGACCACGAACCATGAACCTGATTGGTGATGCCCTTAATATCAGCAAAATTGTCAGATTGGATATCTTTCACTATAAACCGGCACAGTATGCAGCACCGGGCAGCAACCTGGCTCAGGTCATCGCTATCCTCGACCAGATGTGTGCCATTGAGAAGAAATGGTTTTCGGGGGTTTTCAGGGCTGGGACCTGGAACCGGAGCAGATCGAATATGAGGTGGTTCGTGATCTGGTGATTGGGATCAGCGGAAAAGACATCCAC
>NZ_CDRZ01000232.1 GCF_000946815.1 Syntrophaceticus schinkii
AATTCAGTTTAAAGCGTTACTGAACTTAATCAAGGACAACGTATAATTTAAAAGAATTCCCGTCGAGTATCCAAAGAGGCATTAGGGACTGACTGTCCATCACCGCAATGGTATGGCTGGTTTTCCTATGCTTTCAGAATCGACGAAAGGAGCGAAGCGGAACCTCACGGGCCGACAATGCGGTAAAACCGCAATTGATTTAACCTAAACTCCATTTTTAAAAAACCGAACTCAAGATGATATGGAAGTAAATAGTATCATGAATTAGCCGTGAGGCATAGATACTCTAAACTAGCCAGATGTTCTATTTTGTGTTAAAATAATGCGGGAGTGAGATATGTGTCCCGCAAGCCGAATATTGCTATTGACGGACCGGCCGGTTCCGGGAAAAGTACAGTTGCCAGAGAGTTGGCAGATAGACTGAATTTACTATATGTTGATACAGGTGCCATGTACCGGGCGGTGACTTATTTTGCCATAAAATCAGGTATAGATGTGGAAAATGAAGCGGAACTGGATGCTTTGGTAAAAGATATCCGGTTTTCGCTTGTTAGGTTTACGAAGAGCGGTACTGTCGTCCTCTGGTGTAATGGTGAGGATGTTTCCCCTTTTTTGCGTGAAAAAGAGGTATCCAGCCAGGTGGCAAAGGTAGCTGCTGCAGCGACCGTGCGTAAGCGTCTGGCCTGGTACCAGCGGCGGTTTGCACGCACCGATGGTGTTGTCATGGAGGGACGGGATATCGGCACTGTAGTCTTACCGGACGCCGAGTATAAGTTCTTCCTTACTGCATCATTGGATGTGCGTCTAAAACGACGGGAAAAGGAACTCCGTGCTGCGGGAAAGTCATGGACCAGGAAAGAGCTTTGTTACGAACTAACCTACCGTGATGAGATGGACCGCAAGAGAGAAATCGGGCCTTTAAAGAAAGCCCCGGGTGCGGTGGTCATCGATTGTACGAATTTGACAGTGGAGCAAGTAATAGAGAAGATGATGGAAAGTTACGGAGGGGGTTAGCGCTATGTTTTATCGCTTCTGTCGCAGCCTTTTCCGTTTTTTCTTTGGCGTGTTTTGCGGTTGGGAAGTGTTTGGTGCAGAAAACTTACCACAGAAGGGACCTGTACTGGTTATTGCAAACCATTTCAGCTACTGGGATCCGGTTGTGGTGGGCAGTGCACTGGGAAGACAGGTGCACTTCATGGCAAAGAGTAACCTGTTCTCCTACCCTGTACTTGGTTTCCTGATCAGTAAACTGGGTGCTTTTCCAGTAGACCGCCAGCGCATCGATCGGACCTCCCTCAAGAGGGCACTGTCCCTGTTGGATGAAGGGAAGATTGTCTGTATTTTTCCTGAAGGGACGAGAAGCAAAACAGGGGCGCTTCTTCCCCCATTACCAGGGGCAGCGTTTCTTGTGCGGAAAGCCGGTGTTTCTGTTTGTCCCGTTGCCCTGCAGCGAAAAAAGCGCATCTTCGGCAACAATCTGTTTCCCTGTTACCATGTTCATGTAGGGGCAACTTTCTCAGTCAACAAGCCAGGAAGGCGAGATCTTCAAGCAGATGCAGATTTAATGATGGCGAAGATAAAGGAATTATTAGAGGATTCGATTTAATTTAGCAGGAATTTATGCATAATTGCCGAAAAAAATATAAGAAAGGGGTAAAATAATTACAAAGGAAATCATACGTGCCCGGACAGCCGGATTTTGTTTCGGTGTCCGCAGAGCACTGGAACTTGCGGAAAATGCTCTGGCGAAGAGTGATAAAATATATTCGCTGGGACCACTGATCCATAATCCCCATGTTGTCGGATCTTTAAAGGAACGGGGGATTGAGGTAATCCAGGACTTAAGCTCTGTGCCTGGGCAAAAGGTGCTCATCAGATCTCATGGGGCTGCTCCGGAGGTCTTTGAACAGGCAGAAAAGTTAGGCATTGGCCTCATCGATGCCACCTGTCCTTTTGTTAAACGGGTACAGAGACAGGCTGCCGAACTGGTTCGCGAGGGATACCGGGTTGTGATTGTAGGACAGGAAAATCATCCTGAAGTTCAGGGAATACTAGGTTGGGCAGGTAGAGGGGCAGTTGTGATTCAATCCCTCGCTGATCTGGAAAAGCTGAAAATAGACAAAAAAAGGGTCGGCATTCTGGCTCAGACGACCCAAAACCGGGTAAAATACATTGATATTGCCAGGGAAATGCTGGGCAAGTCCCAGGAGTTGCGTTTCTTTGATACAATTTGCCACACCAGTCAGGCACGACAGGAAGAAGCCGCCGAGACAGCACAGCGAGCCAGTGTAATGTTTGTTATCGGTGGTAAAAACAGTGCTAACACATGCCAATTGGTGGATATTTGTCGAAAAAAAAGTGCCAACGCATCATATCGAAGATGCTGGCGAACTAACACCAGAAATGCTGCGTGGAGCATCTGTTGTGGGGGTAACTGCTGGGGCATCGACCCCAGATTGGATAATTGAGGAGGTTATTGAGAGAATGACAATGTTTGACGAAGAAATGGAGAAAGTAGAGGAAGGTGCAGTAGAGGCTGCTGCCGATGCTACCCCGGAAGCAGTAGCTGAGGATGCTCCTGTGGCAAACGAGGAACTATCAGAATCACGTGAGCCAACAGAGCTGTCAGGGCAGTCTGAGGAAGCTGAGACAGCTGAGCCATCAGAGCTGTCAGGACAGTCCGAGGAATCCGAGGAATCCGAGCCATCTGAGCCATCAGAGTTATCTGGAGAATCTGAAGAATCTGAAGAATCTGAGCTATCTGAACCGGATCAAGAAGCGATGATGAATCTTGATCTGGGGACACCCCGGCAAATCAAGCAGGGGGATCTGATCAGCGGGGCAGTTGTACAGGTGCGCGATGATGAGGTCCTGATTGACATCGGTGGAAAGTCAGAAGGAGTAATCCCACGCCGCGAGCTAGCCTTGAAAGATGCGGATGATGTTCTGGAAAACATCAATGTGGGGGATGTCCTGGATGTTTATGTCCTTCGAGTCGACAATGACGAAGGGCACCTGATCCTTTCCAAAAAGCGGGCAGACAGGGCCAAGGCCCTTGATTTTCTAGAGAAGGCCATGGAGGAGAAGACAGAACTTGCCGGCGAAGTTGTCCGGGTAGTTAAAGGCGGTCTTTTAGTGGATGTACACGGGGTACGAGGATTTGTGCCTGCTTCACTGATCGAGCGCGGCTATGCCGGCGACCTGGAAAAATACCTGGAGAAGATTTTGCGATTGCGTGTGATCGAGTTTGACCGCAGCAAAGCCAAGGTTGTGCTTTCCCAGAAAGCAATACTTCAGGAGGAGTTTCTCAAAGCACAGAAGGAACTCTGGGAAACAATTGAGGCCGGGGAAATCAGAAAGGGCACAGTCAGGCATCTGACAAACTTTGGTGCGTTCGTGGATCTAGGAGGGGTCGACGGTCTGCTGCATATTTCTGAATTATCATGGGGGCGTGTCAAGCATCCCAGTGATGTAGTCCAAGAAGGGGATGAAATAGAGGTTTATGTGCTTTCAGTGGATAAAGAAAACAAGCGCATCTCCTTAAGCCTCAAGCAAGTTCAAGGCAATCCATGGGATAAAGTTGACGAGAACTATAATGTTGGGGAGATAGTTACAGGTAAAGTGATGAGGACGGTCTCTTTTGGTGCTTTTGTTCAGTTGGAACCAGGTGTTGAGGGTCTCGTCCATATATCACGCATGGCGGATTACCATGTGGTGAAGCCCGAAGACGTTGTAAATGCAGGTGATGAGATCAAGGTAAAGATCCTGGATATCAACAAACAGGATCAAAGGATCAGTTTGAGCATTAAAGATGCTCAGGAGAATAAAACCGAGGACAAGGGAAACAATCAGGAAGGCAGCGAGCAATCGCATACCTCCAGTTCCAGTGTAGGAGTCAACTTGGGGGAGGTATTCGGAGATCTGTTGACCAGGGCTGAACATAAGTAAAGCTTGGAGGAGGTAACAGATGCCGGTATATAGTTTTGTCTGTAAAAACTGCGGGGAAGAGTTTACTAAACTGGTAGCAATTAAAGAATAAAGACAAGGTCAGATGCTCCAACTGCAAGAGTAGTGAGTTAAGGCAGGTTTTCGGAAGATTTAATTATGTCAAGGTATCAAAAAAATAATAATCCTGGTTGTAATGTTGCCAGCAACTGCGTAAGTGCCAAGCGGTATGGCTGTGGAAAATACGCGGAAAACCCTGTGCCAATGCCTCAATCATGAGGTGATTAAATGAATGCTGCAGGGATCATACTGGCCGGGGGGAAAAGTTCACGCTTTAAAGCAAACAAAGCCTTGGCCATGATTGAATCCCAGAGGTTGATTGACCGGATAGTGGCGGTGCTGGCCTCGGTTTTTCCGAAAATTATTCTGGTGACTAATACACCGGAGCAGTATAAGATGCTTGGGGTACAAATGGTCATGGATATCATCCCCAAAAAGGGTCCCTTAAGCGGGATTCATGCGGGTTTAATCTCCTCCCCGTTTGACCTGAATTTTGTGATGGCCTGTGATATGCCCTTTATCAATAATGATATTGTGCGTTACCTGGTTGAACAGATTGCTGCCTGTGATGATGCTGTGGTCCCTGTGATCAACGGGTACCCGGAACCGCTGGCTGCAGTCTATAGAAAAACATGCATTAAACCTATTGAGGATTCTCTCATGGAAGATAAATACCAGGTAAAGTCTTTTTATCCCTTGATTAGAATTAAATATATCCTGGAAGAAGAGTTGCTGGAGTTTGGTGGGGGGATGAATTTTTTTTAATATCAATACGCGAGATGACCTCCATACAGCCCTAAATATGGAACAACAAAAATAATACTGTAATAAAGGGCAAGACCTGGCGGAATGCCGGGTCTTTTTTATTTTCTGCATGGTTAATCTTAACAGGTATTTAAAGCCCTGCAATGTGAAACTTTAATGAGGGAAGGGGGTGATTATTTTGAAAAAACTGTTAGTTGGGTTTTTGCTAACCCTGTTTCTTAGCACCTGTCTGATCACTGGATGCACACCGGCTCGTAAACCTGCACCACGCCCTACAAAAACTGCACCCACACCAACAGATAGGACGAAGATGACACCGGATAAGCAGAGAGCAGACAGGATTGCCCGGGAAGCCACACAAATAAAAGGTGTTCGAAAAGCTGTAGTTGTCGTTTCAGGTAAAACAGCATTTATCGGGCTGGATCTCGAAACTAGAGAAGGTGCAGCAAGCAAAAGAGTGAAGGATCAAGTGGCCAGGCGAGTCACAACCGCAGAACCCAGTTTAAAAACCGTCAATGTAACTGCTGATCCTGACCTTGTTACCCGTCTGCGAAAGGTTGCCGATGGGATCAACAAAGGGAAACCTGTTTCGAGTTTTTCGAGGGAACTAAGTGAAATTGGACGAAGAATAGAACCAAAAATGAGGTAAAGGCCTGGTTATTTACCAGGCTTTTTCCTGATTTAGTTGTGGGAAGGAGTTGGGCAGTTTGCCACGGGTGCCACTGGGAACAATAATACTTTTAATTGTTTCACTGCTGATCTATTTTGGAGTTGCCCAGCGAGTTTTAGATAAATTAAAGCTCTCTGATAAAGCAGCCCTGGGGGTTATAGCAGCGCTAATTATCGGAAGTTTTATCAATATTCCTCTCCCGCGGGGGCCGCGAATTGAGGCTTCTCTCAATGTTGGAGGAGCCTTGGTTCCTATAATTTTAGCAGGTTATCTGATAGCCAGGACCACCAATATAGAGAAACTGCGAGCCGCGATTGGGATTATTGTAACTGCGGCAGCTATCTATCTGGCGGGGCGATTCCTTAACGCGGAACCGGAGAGCATGTTTATGGGTCCCATCTATCTCTACCCGTTAGTAGGTGGCATCGTTGCCTATGTAATAGGCAGGTCAAGACGCAGTGCGTTTATCGCTGCTACAATGGGTATTCTCCTCTTTGATGTATATACTTACCTGCGTATTATGATACAAGGCATACCGGGAGCGGTGATTATCGGAGGGGGAGGAGCCTTTGATGCCATTGTGATTGCAGGCCTTCTGGCAGTTTTATTGGCAGAATTTATCGGAGAAACCAGGGAGCGTCTGCAAGGAGGCCCAGCCGAAAGGGGTAAAGCACCGGCATTATTAAAAAGGTTGAGACCTTCATCTCCAATGAAAACAAAGCAAGAGGAAGAGGGTGAAAAAGGTGAAACGGGGGAAAATAACTAGTTATCTTATTATAGCAATAATGGTTACCATAATGATAATGATGCTTTTGGGTCTTGGAACCATCTTTTACCCGGCAATTGGTCTTCGGGACACCCATGCCGCCCAGACGGCATCAGCAACTGATGAAAAAGCTGCTGAAGTCATAAATGCTGCGGACTTTGCGGAATTGGTTACTGGTAAATTACGACATCTGACTTCCGGCTCTCCGACCTCCGCCCTTCTGGAGACCGAGCGCACCGATGGAGGCTACTACACAATTATCGATGAGCAGAAAAAAAAACATCGATTGTACCGCTCGTATTCTGAGCAAGGGTGATGAGTTCATTACTGCAAAAAATATGCGCTATCAAGTAACATCGATAAAAGGGGATTACGCTCATGCCCGCCTTGTAGGAGAAGAAGCCGAAGCAAAGTTGACGTCTACCGCCTAAAAACTCTATCTGGTCACAGTTGATAGGCAGAAGCAACAGCCATATTATCGGGATCTATCACACTCACAGTGATGAATCCTATGTCCCATCTGACGGAACTGACAGCATTTATGCTAACGGCGGCATTTTTAAAGTAGGGAAAGTTTTTGACAAAAAGCTGCGTGATATTGGTTTTACAGTTAATCATAGCCTGCGACCGCATGACCCACATGATGTCAATGCCTACTACCGCTCGCGGCGCACTGCGGCGGAACTGCTGCAAAAAAAGCCCTTAGCTCTTTTTGACATACACCGCGATGCAGTACCGCCTCAGGTTTATGCAACAAGTGTAAAGGGGCAGGATATCACCAGGGTCAAGTTTGTTGTAGGGAGAACGAATCCAAACTTTCATGCCAATCTGGAATTTGCAAAACAGCTTAAAGCCGCTGTAGACAAAAAGCATCCCGATGTTGTTCAAGGTATTCTGATAGCCAAGAGTGATTTCAACCAGGATTTAGCTCCACGCTCCATGCTTATTGAGGTCGGTGCCCATACCAATTACCGTGAGGCTGCACAGCGGGGTATTGCCCTGTTTGCAGAAGCACTTCCTTCTGTATTAGGTGTCAGTCCTAAGGCTCCGATACCTACTGCACCTGAAAGCCGCGGCGCTTGGAAAGCGGTTATTTGGGGCGTTCTCCTGGTGGCCGCGGCACTTTTAGGCTATCTATATATGAATACCGGAAGTGTTGAAGGGGCTGTTGATCAAATACGCAATTTGTTTTCCAGGATCAAAAGAAAGGAATAAGCGAAAGTAATGCTTTACCATACAAGTATTATCGGAGGCCTGGCCGCAGGAGTCTTGGCCAGGTTATTTATGCTGCGCCTTGATTACAGGCAGTACCCCACTTATCCTCACGATATAATTACACACATTGCACTCGGGTCCATCGCTGCTTTAATTGGAGCGGTCTTCATTCCGGCCCTTCTGATCAAACAGTATACAGCTGTAACATTTTTGGCTCTGGCTGCCGAACAATTCAGAAATGTAAGAAACATGGAAAGAGAGACCCTGACAAAACTGGAGGAAACAGAACTAGTACCCCGCGGCATCGATTATATTGAAGGGATTGCCAGGACATTTGAAGCGAGGAATTATCTAACAATATTTACAGCAGTCATTATCAGCGGGGTGATTATTTGGTCGGGTTGGTTCATTGCCATAGTAGCCACAATGATCATCATTACAGCATTCCAGTTCCTTAAAACCGGCAGAGTGGTGGGGGATATTGCGGAAGTTGCTGCAGCACGACTGCATTTTCAAGGGCCTATATTGATGGTTGAAGATATCTTTATTATGAATATCGGGTTTGCTCCCGCAAGGGAAAAAATAATGGCAGAAGGGATGGCAGTGCTTATTAAACCCAAGGATGATAATGGCAGAGCCATCCTCCATAATATAGGACAGCGCCAGGCAATTCTTCATACCGCTGCGGCACTTTTGGGAACTAAACGAGAAATCGGAGAGCCGGAATTTACGCCCTTGGCCAGGAAAAATATAGATACAGGGGCGCTTGGTCTGTTTATACTACCCCTGGAAAAGGATTTCGAATGCCTTCGTAATATTATCGAAAGAACTCCTGTGTTGGAGAGTGCATCCAGGAAACCCCTGGATACGCAGGCAGGACGGATTGCATCAGATTAAGGTGGTCGTTGTGAAAACAGAACTAAAAAAAGTGATCTTAGCAGTCATAGCCCAGGATTCCCAGTTGGTCTTTGGGGGTGCGCCTGTTTTTATTGCCTCCTCCCAGGAGGAACAAGAAAAAAATTGCGCTTTATCTGAGCAGAATTTTGAATGGAATGATTCACGACGTGGGAAACGGAGTGTTGGTTATTGTCAACCACTAGGAGTTATTTATGGCGAAGATAATTTACCACTGTTATGGTGGTTCACACTCTTCGGTAACTGCGGCGGGAATCCACCTGGGCATCTTGCCCAGGAAGAGAGTTGCTAATACAGCTGAACTCCTGGGAGTTCCATATTATGATGAGTATCAACCTGTAACACATGGGCGTTTACGCTTTATCGGGCGAGATGTCTTGGGGAATGAAGTTTTTGTTCTGGGAAAACGTACCGCTGGCCCTGATACAACTATATTCTTGCATAATATTGCTGAGTTATTTGACTGTGGGGAAGAGATCTACCCTGTTGACACAACTTTTCCCGTCAATCCGTTGATGGTCATCGGAGGATTTCTCTCCAGGGGCCTGAACCTGGTTTCCCTGGGCCGGCCGATTGTGATTTATGGGACCAAAATAGCCTACCCCTTTCTGGCGGAGATCGCAGCTGATGTTTTTAAAACTGTTAAAAAGAACCCTGCGCCGAGCAGGTGCACATTGTCACTTCCGGAACGTCGTTTTTTATTTTATATCTGTCCGGCACATGACCGGCTATCCCTGCTGTTGGCAGGACTGCACCTTAATCCGGATATCGGTGATCTGGAACTGCTTAACTGGATAACAAGTCTTGAGTTTTCCGGTGAGCTGGGAACACTGCAGTACCTGGGAAAAGCCGATAATTATGAACTTTATCTGGTTGGTGCAGGGAGAGAACCGGAGATCATGGCACGGACTTTAAGGGAAACTCGAACTCTCATGAAAATCCCTCAGCTTTCCTTATGCATTGTTTACTTACAACAACCCACTTCTTTATTGTTAAAGGGTATTGGCAAGCTACGAAATTTTTTATCTAGTAAGTCAGGAGTTTTATGTTGGCTGGAAAAGCTGCTGTTAAGAGGATTTGTGGAAAAAAGACGCCAGGAAGCATATGTCATCAAAACCTCATTACTGGAAGGAATTCTTGACTAAATTACTCTGCTAAATGATAATGGTTAAAAAAGATGGAGCTAATAACGTGAAAATCTGTAAAAAATCCGGTATCATTGTGGAAAGCATTGTCCCTGGATCGCCTGCTGCCTATTGCAATATCAACAGAGGTGATCAACTGCTCGCTGTAAATGGGATCCGCCCGCGGGATCTTATTGCTTACAGGTATTTATGCGCTGAAGAAAACCTTAATTTGAAAATCCGCCGGCAAAATGGGCAACCTGTCACCTATCAGATCAACAAGGGCTATGACACCGACCTGGGTATGGTATTTTCCACAGATTGTTTTGATGGAGTGAAACACTGCCGCAACAAATGTATCTTTTGCTTTGTAGATCAACTTCCTGGTCACCTGCGTTCCACTCTTTATGAAAAGGATGACGACTACAGGCAGTCCTTCTTACATGGGAATTACATCACTCTGACGAACCTCCAAGAGAATGAGATCTCCCGCATTCTCAAGTTAAAGCTGAGCCCACTCTATATTTCAGTACACACCACAGATCCGGAGCTGAGGGGGAGGATGCTGGGTTTAAAAAGACACGCACCTGTTCTGGATATGATCTCTCGGTTTGCTGAAGAAGGGATCAAGATGCACATTCAGGTTGTGCTCTGTCCAGACTGGAATGATGGGGCTATTTTAGAGAGAACGATCAGTGATTTAGCTGCTTTTTGGCCACATGTGGCATCTGTGGGGATCGTGCCGGTCGGGCTGACCAAGTTCCGGCAGCATCTTCCCTATTTGCGGTCTATAACACCAACAGAGAGCAGGAAGTTGATCAGCAGATTAGGTAATTTTCAGCAAGCATTCTGCAAAAAATACGGGGTTTCGTTTGTTTACCTGGCTGATGAGTTTTATCTGAAAGCGAGGTATCCCTTTCCACCATATGAACAATACGACGGTTTTCCCCAGTTAGAGAATGGGATCGGGCCGGCGAGACTCTTTTATGAGGATTTTCAAAAATTAAGGCGTTTTTTACCGAAAAAGGCGCGCAGGCAGCGCCGTCTGTTCATCGCTACCTCCCAGGATGGGGGTCGTGTCCTTTTGCCGGTGATCAGGCGGCTGTGGTTGATCAAAAATCTGGATGTGAACCTGATCAGTATTCCCAGCACCTTTTTTGGTCCCAGGATAACAGTAACCGGCCTTTTAACCGGACAGGATCTGCTCTGGGGGTTGAGAGATATTAAAGGGGAGGATGTTTTGCTGCCCCGTATCCTTATTCGCAAAGGCACATCTCTATTTCTTGATGGACTGGATGTCAGAGAGGTTGAACACAGGAGCGGGTGTGCTGTTCACCTGCTTGATCCAACTGCCGCTGCACTGGTAGAGCATATTTGCATGTTAGGGGGAGTTCGCTTATGAGAAAACCGGTTGTTGCCCTGGTGGGGAGGCCAAATGTCGGAAAATCCACTCTTTTCAACCGCCTGTCAGGTGGTAGGTCTGCTATTGTGGCGGACCGCCCGGGTGTCACCCGGGACAGAATCTACAGGGATGTGGAATGGGACGGCCACACCTTTACCCTGATCGATACGGGAGGGCTTTTCCTGCAGGATGCTGATTTTCGTGAGCATATAGAGGAGCAGGTGACAACAGCTATACAGGAGGCTGATGTGATAGTTTTAGTGGTGGATGCGCAGGTGGGGCCTACCACAAAGGACCTTCAGGTTGCCCAAGTTCTGTTGAAGAGTAATAAAAATACTGTTATCGCTGCTAATAAGGTTGATGAATTTTAAAAAACAGCTGGACATCTACGAATTATATAAATTAGGGTTGGGTGATCCTGTTCCTATATCCAGCCTGCACGGTTTGAATATCGATGAACTTCTGGATCGAATCACTGTTCTGCTTCCTCAGACATTGCCTGAGGATGATGATGATGATCAAGGTGTACGGATTGCTGTTGTAGGCAGGCCAAATGTGGGGAAGTCATCTTTGGTTAACGCCCTGCTCAGTGAAAAGAGGGTCATCGTCAGTGATGTCCCAGGAACAACACGGGATGCCATTGATACTAAATTTCTGATAGATGATCGCTCTTATACTCTCATAGATACCGCGGGGATCAGGAGACGCAGTCGGGTGTCCAGGGGCATAGAGTATTATGGAGTGCAGCGTGCCCTGAGGGCCATCGATCGGGCAGATGTGGTTCTTTTGGTGATCGATGCCACAGAAGGTATTGTAGAACAGGATAAGAAAATTGCAGGATATATTGAAGAAATGGGGAAAGGAGTTATAATAATAATCAACAAATGGGATTTAACGGCTGACATTAAGAACAGGCGACGAGTCTTTGAGAACCTGGCCCGCACGGAATTGAGTTTTCTCATTTATGCTTCTGTGCATTTTGTTTCCGCTCTGACTGGGGAAGGGTTAGAGAGGATCCTCTCCCAGGTGGATTTTGTACACAGTGAACAGAACAAAATGATCAGCACAGGAAACCTGAATTCCTGGTTGAGCGAGGTTGTCTTCTTGAATCCTCCCCCGGCAACACAACAGGGGGGTCTTAAGTTTTACTATGCTACCCAGGTTGCCACAAAACCACCGGTATTTGTCTTTTTTGTGAACAATCCAAAGCAGGTTCATTTTTCTTATAAACGCTACCTGGAGCGGCAGCTTAGAGAGGCATATGGTTATGAGGGGACACCAATCAGGCTTATCTTCCGGGGACGAAAACGCTCTCCGGCAAATTAAAAAAGGGGGAGGGAAATTATGCGTGTTGTTCTGATGCTCCTGATCTGTTATCTGATCGGGTCCATTCCCTGTGGCTACCTGATCGGCAGGAGAAAAAGTGTTGACCTGCGTAGCCGCGGCAGTGGGAATATCGGGGCTACCAATGCCTTTCGTATTCTGGGGCCCGAATTGGGTTTACTTGTGCTTTTCTGTGATGTTGCCAAGGGTTTTATTCCTGTATTGATAGTAAATAATATCTTCGGCCCTGCTTGGGGTGTTGGAGCAGGGCTTGCAGCTATGGTCGGCCACAATTGGTCGGTTTTTCTTGGTTTTCGTGGAGGCCGAGGGGTTGCCACCGGCGCCGGGGTGCTTATAGCATTGATGCCGTGGGTCGTATTTATTGCATTTATTGTTTGGGTGCTTGTTGTTCTTATATCTGGATATGTTTCTCTGGGATCAATTATTGCTGCAATTGCTGTGCCCATCATAGCATTGATTCTGCGTGTGCCCTGGGTCTATTTTATCTTTGCTGTACCCGCACCTATTCTTGTAGTCATCAGACACTTGCCGAATATCAGGCGGCTGCAGGCGGGTACTGAATCTCGTATTCGCTTCTGGTAGAACAGCTGGTGCCGCCTGGGAGTAGAAGTCCGACGCCGGAAGTCGGAGGTCCAATTGATGGTTGGTAGTTGGTTGTTTTTCGTTGAAAAATCAAGCAGGTGAGTGTCACCTGGGCACAACCTCAGCGGCTTAACAAAGGCCGCTTTTTGTTTTTGAAAAACTCCCCTTCCTTGTAATACCAATTATTGACTGGCATATAAATAATATAAATGATAATTATCCGAAACAAGTAGTACCTGACATGATCAATTTTTTGGCATGAATACGGATTGTCTTGCATAAAAAAGAATAGGGAGGGGGTTGCCCATGGAAAATCTCAATATCTTCCGGGATATTGCTGAGCGAACAGGTGGAGACATTTACCTGGGTGTGGTTGGGCCTGTGCGGACCGGCAAATCAACATTTATTAAGCGTTTGATGGAACTGTTAGTTCTGCCGAACATTGAAGACACCAATGACAAAGAGCGGGCAGTGGATGAGCTGCCTCAGAGTGGGGCCGGCAGGATGATTATGACTGTGGAACCGAAATTTATACCTCAGGAGGCCGTCCAAATAGTCATCCGGGATGGACTCAAAATGAAAGTGAGAATGGTTGACTGCGTTGGTTATACTGTTGATGGTGCTCTTGGTTATGAGGAGGAAGAGGGCGGGCCTCGCATGGTGATGACACCCTGGTTTGACGAGGCTGTACCCTTTCAAGAGGCAGCAGAGATCGGAACACGAAAAGTGATTGCGGATCATTCTACAATCGGGATCGTGCTTACTACTGATGGTTCTGTAACTGATCTTGCTCGGGATAATTATCTGGATGCCGAAGAGCGCGTGATTGAGGAATTAAAGGAGTTGGGCAAGCCATTTATCGTTGTACTCAACACTCTTTATCCTGAGGCTTATGAATCGATCGAACTGGCACAGAACCTGGAGGAAAAGTATGATGTACCCGTTCTGTCTATCAATTGTGCCGAAATGTCTTATGACGATATCCTGAACATTCTCCAGGAGGCCCTTTATGAATTCCCGGTCCAGGAGGTCAATATCAAATTGCCTCTCTGGATCGAGGAACTGGACAGTGATCACTGGCTGAGATCAGAATTGGAGCAGGCGATCAAAGAAGCTGTAGCCGGTGTAAATAGGCTGCGGGATATCGATCAAGCCGTTGAAAAAATCAGAGAAAGTGAGTTCGTGGAAGCAGCATTGCTGCAGGAGATGAACCTGGGTACAGGTGTTGCTGATATAGAGCTCCATTCTCAGGAGGGCCTTTTTTTCAGAGTGCTCGAGGAGGTAAGCGGGCTCATCGTAAGTGGGGAGCATGATATCCTGAGGCTGCTGCGGGATCTCAGCAAGAGCACAATCAGAATTGGAAAAAATGGCTCCGGCTTTGGAAGAAGTGCAGGAACTGGGGTATGGGGTGGTAGCCCCGAGTTTAGATGATATGATCCTGGAAGAGCCCGAACTGATCCGGCAGGGTAATCGTTTTGGTGTCAAGTTAAAGGCGAGTGCTCCCTCTCTCCATATCATTAAAGCAGATATTACAACAGAGATAACTCCCATTATCGGTACAGAAAGACAGTGTGAGGAACTAGTCCGCTACATGCTGGAGGAATTCGAGGATGACCCCATCAAAATATGGAAGAAGGATATCTTTGGCAAATCGCTCCACGATTTAGTAAGGGAGGGCATTCAAAATAAACTTCACCGTATGCCGGATAACGCCCAGGAGAAGCTGCAGGAGACGGTGCAGCGGATTGTCAATGAGGGAAGTGGCGGCCTGATCTGTATCATCATTTAGTTTCTTCAAAACGGTCAAACCAATGACCGTTTTTTTATTTTTCTGTAGAAAAAGCAGGAGTTGACATTTGCAGGAGCGAAAGGTTTCGGTATTATATTTCTAAGAGTGTATTATGAATATAGGAGGATATCAATGAAGGATTCTTCTATCGGTATTGGGCTGCTTGGCTTGGGTACTGTCGGATCAGGGGTGTACAAACTGCTTCGGGAAAATGAACTTCAGATTTCTCAGCGGACCGGCAAGAGGCTGGAGATCAAAAAAATCCTGGAGCGTGATCAAAAAAAGGCCTTCTCTTTGGGGATACCACCGGAGGTCCTGGCGGAAAATATTGAAGAAATATTAGATGACCCCGAAGTCCAGATTGTTATTGAGCTTTTGGGAGGAATAGAACCAGGCCGCACATATATCAGGCAGGCCTTATGCCAGGGTAAACATGTTGTTACTGCGAATAAAGATGTTGTAGCTGCACATGGCAGAGAGCTGTTTGAAGCCGCTGCTGCCGGAAAAGCCGATTTTTATTTTGAAGCAAGTGTCGGTGGAGGCATTCCTGTAATTCACATCTTGAAAGAAAATCTGGCAGCCAATAAAATTGAAGAAGTGATTGGGATCGTCAATGGTACCACAAATTACATTTTGACCCGGATGAGCGAAGAGAATGTGGAATTTTCTACAGTTCTTCAGGCAGCTCAGGAGGCCGGATATGCTGAAGCTGATCCCACTGCAGATATTGAGGGAGATGATGCCGCCAGAAAGATCGCCATTTTAGCTTCAATTGCTTTCAATACCCGGGTCACTCCGGCAAATGTTTTTGCGGAGGGGATCACCAGGATCGCCCCTGAAGATGTTAACTATGCGCAGGAATTGGGATATGTGATCAAACTGCTGGCCATTGCCAGGGAACATAACGGGGAAGTCGAGGTACGAGTTCATCCTGCCTTCCTGCCCCAGCAGCACCCACTGTCAGCGGTCATGGGTGTTTTCAATGCCATCTATATCTGTGGGAATGCCGTAGGTGAGACTATGTTTTACGGGAAGGGAGCGGGACAAATGCCCACAGCCAGTGCTATTGTGGGTGATGTCATGGAGATAGTTCGCAATCTGGAAAGCGGCAGCAGCGGCCGGTTCCCCTGCAGCTGTTATTTAGACAAGCCGATCCTTCCCATCGGCCATATTCACACTAAGTACTATCTTCGCCTCATTGTGAAGGACAAGCCCCGGGTTATGGCCGGTATCGCAGGGGTATTGGGGGATCACCAGGTGAGCATTGCTTCAGTGATTCAGAAAAGAACCCTTATTGTTAAAGATGAGACAATGGCTGAGATCGTGCTGATTACACATAAGGTTTTGGAGCAGGATATGCAGGATGCCCTTGCTGTACTAAAGGGGCTGTCTACTGTAGGTTCTGTTGAAAATGTTATTCGTGTTGAGGGGGAGCCAAAATCATGAACTGGAAAGGGTTAATTAATGCTTATTGTTCTTTTTTACCTGTAACAGATCAAACACCTATCATAACTCTTCATGAGGGGAACACCATTTTGCTTCCTGCGACAGGTCTTTCGGAAAGGCTTAAAATTCAACTATTTTTGAAATTTGAAGGGCAGCACCCTACCGGATCCTTTAAGGACCGCGGGATGACCCTTGCAGTAAGCAAAGCTGTAGAAAGTGGGAGCAGAGCGGTGATGTGTGCTTCAACCGGCAACACATCCGCTTCAGCTGCGGCCTATGCCGCTCGCGCAGGGATCAAGTGTATTGTTCTTGTGCCAGATGGCTATATTGCTTTGGGGAAGCTAGCCCAGGCATTGATCTACGGAGCAGAGGTGATCGCAATCAAGGGCAATTTTGATGCTGCCCTACAGCTTGTACGCAAGATCACCCAGGAACACCCGATCACACTGGTTAATTCTCTCAACCCTCACCGGATTGAAGGGCAGAAAACGGGTGCTTTCGAAGTCTGTGACCAACTTGGCTTTGTCCCGGATTACCTGGCTCTTCCTGTAGGGAATGCAGGCAATATTACAGCATACTGGAAGGGATTTAAAGAATACAAGGCTGCGGGATGTATCTCTTCAACACCTGTAATGATCGGTTTTCAGGCTGCCGGTGCTGCTCCGATAGTCAGAGGTGAGGTTGTTCCGGAACCCCGTACAGTGGCCACAGCCATCAGGATCGGCAATCCGGCCAGCTGGAAAAAAGCCGAGACAGCTATCGAGGAATCACAGGGACGTATCGATGCAGTCACAGATGAGGAAATTGTTGACGCCTATCAGTTGATTGCAAGATCTGAGGGGCTTTTTGTGGAACCGGCATCTGCCGCTGCTGTGGCTGGGGTGGTTAAACTGGTGGAGGAAGGCTTCTTCAAGCCGGGAGCGCGGGTTGTCTGTATTATGACAGGGCATGGCTTAAAGGACCCTGATACTGCTATTCAAACCTGTCACTTAAAGCCCAAGGTGATTCCAGCGCAGGAAGATGCGGTTTTAGAGATCTTAAATAGCTATGATATTCTCTAATAAAACTAAAAAAACAGGTGACTTAAAGATGGGTAAACAGGTTATAGTTAAAGTACCTGCTTCAACAGCCAATTTAGGGCCAGGGTTTGATGTTCTCGGCATGGCACTGAACCTGTATAATACTGTGGTCCTGGAGGAGATGGAGAGTGACTGCCAGATAATAGAAGTGAAAGGGGAGGGAGAGTCTTTACTTCCCCGGGACAGCAGCAATCTCGCTGCCCGGGCTGTATCCTCTCTGTTGTATAGCGCCGGTTACAGTGATCATGGATTTAAACTCTGTTTGGAAAACCAAATTCCTCTGGCGAGTGGATTAGGAAGCAGTGCCGCGGCCATTGTCGGCGGTCTGGTAGCAGCTAATGCTTTGGCGGAAAGCCCCTTCTCAGATCAAGATATTTTACAGATGGCTGTAGAGATCGAGGGGCACCCAGATAATGTAGCTGCTGCTCTTCTGGGTGGGGTAGTAGTTGTTATCAAAGATGAGGAATCCTGTATCTATTCCCGTTTGATCCCCAGGGAAGGGCTGGGGATTACAGCGGTTATTCCTGATTTCAGCATATCGACAGCTGAGGCACGGAGTGTTTTACCGGAATATGTTCCTCTGCAAGATGCCGTTTATAATTTAGGGCGGATTGCCTTGTTGGTGACAGCTTTACGGGAAGGAGATTGGGATTTGCTCAGGGTAGCCCTGCATGACCGCTTGCACCAACCTTACAGGTGTCAGCTTGTGCCTGGGTTGGCTGATGTGTTTGCAGCTGCCCTGGAAAGCGGTGCCTATGGAGCCTTTTTAAGTGGGGCAGGCCCCACTGTGGTTGCTTTAACTCCTCCTGACTGTGATGCCGGGAGAGCGATTGCCGATGTTTTTCAATCTAAAAATATAACAGCACGGGTTCTGCAGCTGGAACCTTGCTTAACAGGAAGCTATATATTATAAAATAAGAATTGATCAATCAAGTTGGGGGAGGCTTATTCGTGCGAATCGTTGTGCAAAAGTTCGGAGGTTCCTCAATAGCGGATCCTGAGTTAATTAGAAATGTCGCCCGGCGTGTTGTAAGGGCTAAACAAAAGGGCAACCGAGTTGTTGTGGTTGTTTCTGCAATGGGGGACACCACAGATGAATTGATTGACCTGGCATACAGGGTTACTGCATCTCCCCATAGCCGTGAGATCGATATGCTCCTGACCACAGGTGAACAAATTTCCATTGCTCTATTGGCTATGGCAATTAACGAACTGGGGCATGAGGCTGTTTCTCTGACCGGATATCAGGCCGGAATAACAACTGATCATGCCCATATGCAAGCACGTATTGTAAACATCGATCCGGAGCGGGTTCGACAGGAATTGGATCAGGACAAGATCGTGGTTGTCGCCGGCTTTCAGGGGATGACAGTAACCGGGGAAATCGCTACCCTCGGCCGTGGGGGGTCAGATACAACTGCTGTTGCCCTTGCTGCATCTCTGAAAGCGGATCTCTGTGAGATTTATACAGATGTCGACGGTGTTTATACAGCTGATCCCAGGATTATTCCTAAAGCCGTAAAGCTAAATTATATTTCTTATGATGAGATGCTGGAATTAGCCAGTCTGGGGGCACTGGTCCTGCAGCCACGCGCAGTGGAGTTTGCTAAAAATTATTCAGTCCCTCTGTTGATCAGATCGAGTTTCAATGAATGTGAAGGGACACTTGTAGGGGAGGTTGCATCAGTGGAAAGTTGTCACCCTGTCAGTGGGGTTGCTCATGACTTAAATGTTGCGAAAATCGGTATATTTGACGTTCCTGACCGCCCAGGTATCGCCAGGAATATTTTTCGTACTTTGGCAAGAGAACAGATTAATGTGGATATGATCATCCAGGGGTGGGTGCGTGATGACAGGAACGATATCGTCTTTACCGTAACCCGCGGTGATCTGGAAAAGGCCCTCCCCGTAGTGGAGAGGATCGTCAAGGAAATTGAGGCATCTGGTTTTGTCTATAATGACCGCGTGGCCAAGGTCTCCATAGTGGGAGCAGGTATGATCACCAATCCGGGGGTAGCGGCAAATATGTTCAAAGCCTTGGCTGAACAGGGCATCAATATTGAAATGATCAGCACCTCCGAGATCAAGGTATCCTGTATCATCGAAGAGGACCAGGCGATCAAGGCAGTGGGCGCCCTGCATGCCGAATTTTTCAAATAACGGGGTCAGGCTTGAGTAATTTACTTATTTATTGCCATAAATGTCAGAGCCACTATCCCCGGTGCATCCCAGGCGACAAATTGTTGCCTGGACTTGACATTGAAAACAGGTGAGGCTACAATAAGTAAGACATCTAAATATTGTTCAGGGTGTAGCTCAGTTTGGTAGAGCGCTAGCTTGGGGTGCTAGAGGCCGCGGGTTCAAGTCCCGCCACTCTGACCATCTTCTTTGGGCGAGGAGAAATGACACCTCGCATTTTTATTTTTGGAGGCATCTTATTGACGAAGATCCTTCATGTGATCAGACCCGCCCAAGGAGGCATGAAAAAGCACCTGGAAACGTTGTTTCAGGGACTGGAACAGGACAGGTTTGACCTTTACCTTGCTGCACCTGCTTCCAGTGATTTATCTATGGCTTTACGTCCCTTTACCCGCAAGACATTTGTGATAGAGCTTGATGAGAACTGCAATCCTCTACAAAACTGGAGGGTGATCTGTTCTCTTGCCCAGATCATACGCCAAGAAAAAATAGATTTAGTGCATACCCATGGTGTTCGAGCGGGAATGATGGGGCAGGCCGCTGCCCTGCTTGCTCGCTGTCGGAAAGTAGTGGCAACGATTCATAACATGCACAATACAACCTCACCGTTTTCCACTCTCCTCTGCGCCCTGCAGTCCTCTTTGATGAGAATATCGGTCAGCCATACTATTACTGTTTCAGAAGCCATAAAATGTGAATTGGAAAAAATGTGGCTTCCTCAGGAGAAGATGACTGTGATCTATAATGGCATCGATACCGATCAATTTTTACCATCAGGTGGTATATCGCGAAGTACTTTGGGAATCCCTGATAATATGTCAGTTATAGGTACTGTGGCTCGTCTGGAACCAACAAAAGGCATTAAATATCTTCTGGAAGCGGCATATCTTATTGACAAAGAGTATGACTCGGTTTATTTTTTAATAGTGGGGGATGGACCGGAGCGGGAATCTTTACAGCAGCAAGCCAGAATGCTGGGAATTGAAGAGAGAGTAATATTTTATGGTTTTAGACGCGATATTCCTTCTCTCCTGCCGTTATTTGACATAGCTGCAATCCCATCACTCAGGGAGGGGCTGTCCATATTCTGTCTGGAGGCCCTGGCCTCAGGTCGTCCTGTAGTAGCCAGTGCTGTGGGGGGACTGCCGGAGATTATCCACCCTGGGAAGACAGGCCTCCTGGTGCCTCCGGGGGATCCGGAGGCCCTGGCTGAAGCTTTGGTTGTTCTGCTGAAAAACAGAGAGATGGCTGCATCTTTAGGGAGCCAGGGGAAGGAAATAGTGGTACAATATTTTACATGCAGCAACATGATTGAGAGAACCAGGGAAATCTATAGAATGGTCTTACGAGAGGATTAATAATGCCAGAGAAGAGATTCAATAGTTTCTTGAAAACTAAAATATTATTCTTTTTGCTGCCGGTAATATTATTCTTTTTGCTGCCGGCACCTGCCTTGGCTTCCGGTGAGTCAAGTCAACGCAAGGTAATTCTTGTTATCTGTGATTATTTAAACCCTGACGATTTAAACAGAACGGAATTAACCAATCTTCATAATTTTTTTGGAGAGGGAGGTATTGCTCTCCTGAATACCAATACTGCTGGGGCGCGCAACAGGCAGAATGCTGCCGTAACCATCAGTGCCGGACGTGTCGCCTTGAGCTCCGGTGCAGAACCCCTCGTTTTTGGTCCCCGGGAAAATGTCCGCGGTGAGGATCCAGCGGTGCTCTTTCAGGCACGAACAGGGATCACACCTGAGCGGGGTAATATTGTTGTTTTAGATCTGCCATCTATCCAGTGGGCAAATGAGAAGGAGCAAAACAGAGCGGAACCAGGTGCTCTGGGAGATGCTTTGCACAACAAAGGGCTTAAAACAGCGGTCATCGGCAACTCGGATCTGCCAGGAGTTCCTTTGAGCAATCGTTCTGCAGCCTTAATCGCTATGGACCGCAAAGGGATAATTGACCGCGGAAATGTTTCTGAAGAAGTACTTACCTATGATCCCGTTGATCCCCTGGGACATCGCACAAATTACACCAAGCTTAATAAAATATTCCTTGAGCTTCAACCACAAACTGATTTTATGGTGATCGATCTGGGTGATCTTGTCCGCCTCGAGTATAAAAGAACGAATCTTACCTCCCGCGTATATATACAGGAGAGGGAAAGGATATTACGTGAGTATGACGATTTTATCGGATTATTGATGGAAAAAACTGATTTATCACAAAGCCTTTGTATTGTCGCAACAACAATACCTACAGTTGAGGAAAACAGCGAGAAACGGTATTTTGGCTTTATAGGTGCCCAAGGGAAAGGGCTGGAAGAGGGATTGCTTTCCACCCCGACCACCAGAAAGCCAGGGGTTATCACATTATTAGATATCGCTCCCAGCATCGGTGCATTTTTACAGGCCGACCCTGACCCACTTTATATCGGCAGGTCCTGGCATGTTGTGCCTGAGGAAAATAACCTTGCCATAATGCAAAAAGTGGAAAAGCGCACAGTTTTCGCATCTTATCTCCGTGCTCCGCTGGTAAAAGGCTATGTGCTGCTTCATCTTATAGTACTGGCCAGCATTCTCTTTTTTCTGGTTTTTGACCCGCGAAAAGGGAATTGTCTTGGCCCCTTGCTGCTTGGACTTATTGCGGTACCGTTAACCTTGCTGCTGGTTTGCCTAACAGACATTACCGACCTTTGGTTATATTTAGCGCTCTGTTTGGTGATCAATATTGTATTAGTTTTGATAAGCATCTGGCTGGCCAGGGACAAAAATTATGACTCCTTAATCTTTCTCTGCTTGGCTACAGTTATCGCTCTTTTGATCGACACAATATCTGGAGGGCATTTACAGAGGTTTTCCGTGTTAAGCTATGATCCTATGGGCGGAGCGCGTTTTTATGGGATCGGTAACGAGTATATGGGGGTTATGATGGGGGCTACCATTATCGGGGTATCACTCTTAGTCACTCGCTTAAAAAAGCGTTTGACTGTACAGTATCTGTTAGCCGGTGCTCTATTCCTCTCTGTGCTGGTTGTTCTGGGAGCGTCCCTGGTGGGGGAGCAATTTCGGCGGTTTTGTAGCATCATTGATTGCTTTTGGTTATACCTTTCTGCGATTATTCGGGATTCGGGTGCGCCCAAAAAATATCCTGGTTGGCCTTATCATTATAGGTTTATTATGTGGAGGTGTCTTTGTTCTTGACTTTATGAGGCCACTTGAAATGCGGTCACATTTTGGCCAGTTTGCGTTTGCTGTTCAGACCTCTGGTTTAACTGCGGTTAAGGAAGTGGTTGTCAGGAAACTGGCCATGAACTATAAGTTGATCAGGTACACAATTTGGACGAGAGTGCTGCTGTGCAGTCTGCTGGCTCTGGGGATCCTTTTTTATCGTCCCGTGGGAATATTCAGGCGTCTGTTGACAAAGAATCCTGCTATAGCCGCGGGTCTTGCCGGGGGAGTGCTGGGGGCTTTTACAGCTTTAATTTTCAATGATTCAGGAATTGTTGCAGCCGCCACAGCCATCATCTTCCCTGCGGCAACATTGTTTTACTTAGTGCTGCGGGAACAAATAACTTTATTATAACCTCTCATAGCCATATTGTATCAATCACCAAAATGGCTTGACACACATTTCTCAAACATTGAACTCCAATCTCCGGCCTCAGAGATCCATTTCGGCCTGCCAGGGACTGCAACTAGCCGTCAAAGAGAATCGTCCCCTGTCACCTCCCTCTAAAAATTGCGTTGACAAAACATCGGGAGGTGCTAAAATTTAAGAAGATTATTTTAGGGATATAGAGAAACATGTCGAAAAAACATTATCAAGGGAGGTTGAGAAATGGTCAATGTCAACTCTTTGGGGCGTCATGTATTAGCTGAATTTTATGGTTGTACCTTTGAAACATTGAATGATACGGAGATAGTGAAGTGCTATATGATTGATGCAGCTCTTTTTGCAGGAGCAGAGATTCGAGAGAGTGTTTTCCATAAATTCAGTCCTCAAGGGGTAAGTGGTGTGGTAGTTATTTCAGAGTCACATTTGGCAATTCATACATGGCCTGAGTTGGGCTATGCAGCGGTTGATGTTTTTACATGCGGGGAAAAGGTGAACCCCTGGGATGCCTGCAAGTACCTCAAGGAAAAATTTCAGGCAGAATACATAACAGCAACTGAGATGAGAAGGGGGATCATGGAAACAGGCCCCAGGGTGGCTGTCAACCAATAGGAGGGAGATATTTATTTTAGAAAGCTTATTAGAAAGCTTAATTGATAAGCAAAAAGGTTAGGTAATAAGCCTTACAGAGTGAATGTAAGGCTTATTATATTTTTAGGATGCCTGTTTCTATGTTTGGAAGCTCATTATTTAATTTTTCTCCAGGTATAAAATACCATTATGAAGATTTATAAGAAAAATCTTTTGTTTTTAAGGAGGAATTATTGAGAAAAGGGAGAATAGCTATTTATGAGACATTATATGCTTTTAAGAGGGGGTCGCGATGGGCAAGGTAAACTTGTATCAGGTAATGGATCAAAATCGGTCGTTTGTGGACAGGGTGATTGAGGAGAGCGGACAGGATATTCGCCAGTGCTATCAGTGTGCTAAATGCTCTGGCGGATGCCCGGGCAGCGTAGCAATGGATTACCCGCCGAACCAGATTATCCGGATGCTGATGTTGGGAATGAAGGAAGAGGTATTGAATTCCAAAACAATCTGGGTATGCATGGGATGCAGCACCTGTACAACCCGCTGTATCAGGGATATTGATGTTGCCCGTGTGATGGATACCCTGCGCCAGGAGGCAATCAAAGCGGGTTATGTGGGTAAGGCAGATTATGTGATTAGTTTCAATGAATCCTTCTTGTGGACAGTCAAGAGCTTTGGTCGTCTGTTTGAACCGGGTATGGCCATGAAGAACAACCTGAAAACGGGTAACTACATGAAGGATATGCAGTTTGGATTGCCGCTGATGCTGAAAGGAAAAGCGTCGATGTTTCCCCACCGGATCAAGGGACGTAAAGAAATGAAGAATATTTTTGATCAGACGATACGGGAGGGGAAGTAAATGTCAAAGTATGCATTCTATCCAGGCTGTTCATTGGAAAGCGGTGGTATGGAGTATGGAATGTCCAGCCTTGCTGTTGCAGAGGCTCTAGGTATCCAATTTCTTGAGGTACCCGATTGGAACTGCTGTGGCGCATCTTCTGCACATATGACAGATCATCTTTTATCTCTTGCTCTTCCAGCCCGGGTAATGGCTTTAGCTGAAACACTGCCTGTAACAGAACTTGTAGCTCCCTGTGCGGCTTGTCATGCCAGATTTGCTGCAGTGGAATATGAACTTGGCCGGGATGAAGACCTGAAACAGAAGGTAAACTCATTATTGGAGCGGCCCTATACCGGTAAGGTTAAACTCAGGTATTACCTTGATGTCTTTTCAAATCCTGATACCCTTTCCGAGATTGAAAAGAGAGTAAAGAAAAGCTTGAAAGGGTTAAAGGTGGCATGCTATTACGGGTGTCTTTTTGTTAAGCCTCCTAAAGTAATGCAGTTTGCTGATGACCCTGAAAATCCCCAGGCTATGGACAACATAGTCAGGGCTCTGGGGGCAGAACCACTCCCCTGGCCTTATAAAACTGAGTGCTGTGGGGCTTCACTTGGTGTGACAGAAGAGGATCATTGCACGAAGTTGTGTAATGATATTCTAAGGTTTGCCAGGGATTCAGGTGCGGATTGTATTGTTGCTGCATGCCCGTTGTGCCAGGCAAACCTTGATATGCGGCAGGTAACTGTAGAGAAAAAATACGGTGTCAGCTACAGGATGCCTATACCCTTTTTCACCCAGTTAATTGGGTTGGCTTTAGGATTAGATCCGATATCATTGGGGATGAAGAAACTCTTTGTTGACCCGGCAAGCATCTTGAAGAAAGTGGGAGTTGCTTAAGACAACTGTGAGCGTGAATAGTAAAATTACATCCAACAATGACAAATATTCTAAAAAGAGGGGTTCTTATCCTGAAAAGAACCCCTTATTAGTGGAGGGATACATTTTTCCCTTACCCCGGGTTTTACCGCCTTTATGGCATCCTATAGAGCAAGAACTGCGGGTGGTTTTTGGGAGGCTGGTTGCCTCTTTGCGCCCCGCAGGCAGGTTATTGCTAAAAGAGCTTATGCAGCCATCTGATTATGAATATCTGCTCCCCCCGGGTTTGGTGCTTTTCAGTGGACGCATTTTTTCCAAGGAAAGAGATCAATACCTGCCCGCAGTATTTATGGAATTAGTGTATCTGGGAACTAAATTCCTCAATCTGGCAGGAGACCTCAGGGGGAAAGAACAGCAGATGTTTATTCTAACAGGTGATTATCTGTGCAGCCATCTCTTTCATCTGCTCTATGAAACAGAGAAGCTTTTCCTGTTGGAGAGGTTTTCGGCGTTGATTACCGCAATGAATGAAGGTTTTTCCAGTGAAGAAAAGCACAGACTGAAGAGAAGTAAACCTGGCAAAACTGAGATTAAGGAATGGCTCCACAAGCAGTTACGGGGGTTTTTTACGGGGAGAGTTGTGCCCTGGGTGGGTTGTTTGCAGGCTGTGATAAAAGAGAGCATTCACTGTTGAAAGAGTTTGGTACAGCCTTTGGAATTGCTTACGGTATTCGCAAGAAAGGATATAATTTACTATCTGCAGATGAGTTCCTGGAAAAGGGATTTCAAGTGCTGTCCCTGTTGCCCGACTCCCAGAGCAGAAGGGAACTGGTAATTTTTGCGCAGAGAGTTTTTGAATACTGCAGTGCCTGAGAAATGCTTCTGCCAAAAGGTAAATTACAAAACTGTGGGGTGGATGTTATGGCTTATCGGGATCTACGTGAATTTACTGCAGTTTTAGAGAAAAAGGGTTTGCTGAAGCGAGTCAGTGCTGTGGTGGACCCTGTGCTGGAGATCACTGAGATTACAGATCGTGTCAGCAAAATGAATGGTCCGGCACTGCTCTTCGAAAAACCAAAGGGGTCCTCCTACCCGGTGTTGATCAATGCCTTCGGTAGTTTTGAAAGGATGGCCCTGGCTTTGGGTGTTAATGAGCTTGATGAAATTGGGGCACGGATTTCAGAACTCCTGGAGCTTCAGGATATGCCGGGAGGTCTCCTGGACAAACTAAAGATTTTGCCGCGCCTTGCGGAAGTCGGCTCCTGGGCGCCAAAACTGGTGAAAACCGCTCCCTGCCAGGAGGTTATTCTCCATGGTAAGGAGGCTACCCTTGATATCTTCCCGATACTCCAGTGTTGGCCGGGTGATGGAGGCCGCTATATTACTCTCCCTGTGGTTTTTACAAAAGATCCACAATCAGGTGGGCGCAACCTGGGGATGTACCGCCTGCAGGTTTTTGATGGAAAGACTACTGGAATGCACTGGCATATACATAAGAATGGGGCGGAAAATTATCGCGCTCACCAGAAGTTAGGTAAGCGGATGGATGTTGCGGTCAGTCTGGGGGGTGACCCGGCAACTACTTACGCCTCCACAGCACCTCTTCCTCATGGTATTGATGAAATGCTCTTTGCCGGCTTTCTCCGCAAACAGGCGGTGGAAATGGTTAAATGCAAAACTGTGGACCTGGAGGTGCCTGCCCACTCAGAGATCATCCTGGAGGGGTATGTTGATTTAGATGAACAGCGACTTGAGGGCCCTTTTGGCGATCACACAGGGTATTATTCTCTGGCGGACCTTTATCCTGTCTTTCATATTAACTGTATTACCCATAGAAGGGATGCCATCTATCCAGCTACTGTAGTAGGAAAACCCCCTATGGAGGACTGCTTTTTAGGCAAGGCAACTGAAAGGATCTTTCTTCCTCTATTGAAGATGTTTATGCCGGAAATTGTAGATATAAATCTCCCGCTGGAGGGTGTCTTCCATAATTGTGCTGTGGTCTCTATCAAGAAGAGTTACCCGGGTCAGGCCAGAAAGATCATGTGTGCCATCTGGGGGATGGGGCAGATGATGTTCACCAAGATGATCATTGTTGTGGATGACCATGTGAATGTACAGGACATGTCTGAGGTTTGGTGGCGTGTCTACAATAACACCGATCCCAAAAGGGACCTTATGGTTGTGGATGGGCCATTGGAGGTACTCGACCACGCCTCACCACTACCTGCTTATGGATCTAAGGTGGGGATCGATGCCACCAAAAAATGGGCAGGAGAAGGGCATCAACGGGAATGGCCCGATGAAATTATCATGAACGAGGAGATCAAGGAACTGGTGACCTCCAGGTGGCAAGAATATGGGTTTAAAGAACATGATAAATAGGAACTCGGGAATATATATCAGTAAAGAAAAAGGTTTTTTTCTTCTTATACAGAAAAATTACATACAGCGTTACATAAATTGATCTAGCTTGGTGGTTGGTTTTGATGTCCTATCAGGATATTTTGGGGGAAATAAATGGCGATCTGGCCTATGTCGAAAAAGAGCTTCACAGGCATGCCAGGTCCTCACCGACATTATTGGGTGAATCATCGGAACGCCTGGTTCAAGCAGGGGGAAAGAGGTTGCGGCCTGCCTTTGTGCTTCTATCCGGGAAGTTTTTTAAATATGATCTGCAGATAATTGGTCAGCTTGCTGTAGCCATCGAGCTCATTCACATGGCAACACTGGTGCATGATGATGTTATAGACAGCGCTGCTACCCGCCGCGGGTTGCCAACAGTATGTTCCCAATGGGGGGACGCAATTGCACTTCAAACAGGGAGTTATCTTTTCGCCCAAGCCCTCAAAATCGTTGCCCAATATGGCAACCAGGAAATCATTTGCGCTCTTACTCGAGTGAGTCTGGAGATGTGTGAAGGTGAAATTGAGCAGATCAATAATATTGGAAATACCAACCTTGGGCTGAGGACTTACCTGCGACGTATTCAGCGTAAAACAGCCTTTCTCATCTCTGCTTGCTGTGCGATCGGTGCTCTGGCCGGAGAAGCCCCCCCGGACCTCACCTGGCACTTAAAAAAATACGGTTACTATCTGGGGATAGCCTTTCAGATCACCGATGATATCCTTGACTTTATTGGTTCGGAGAAGGTTTGCGGCAAACCGGTAGGCAGCGATCTCAGGCAGGGGATCATCACTATCCCGGTGATTTACACCCTTCAGGACAAGATAAGGGGGCCACAGCTGCAAAAGATAATTGATAAAAACCCGAAAACCGAAAATGATTGGGAGCAGGCCTTTGCACTGATCGAGGGAGCCGGAGCATTAAGGACTGCACAGCGGTTATGTGACCTTTATCTCCGGAAGGCAACAAAAGAACTTTATTACCTCCCGGATATGCCACCGCGAAGAATCCTGGTAGCACTCACCGATTTCATCGGGACGCGAGACTTTTAAACCACCTTTCAGGAGGCTGTCATGGCAGATAATGGTGCACCAGATAAAGATAAACAAACAATGGGTATATTGCGTCACTTAGAGGAACTTAGAAAAGTGATCATTATATCACTGATCGCTATTACTATTGCCAGCATCATTTCTTTTGCTTTTATTGAACAGATTGTGGCTATTATCACCAAGCCTTTGGCAGAACAGGGAATTAAACCTGTTTATACTGCCATAACTGAGGGTATTTTTACCTACTTCAAAATTGCTCTTATCACTGGTACAGTTTTTGCCGCCCCGGTGCTGATCTGGCAGTTGTGGCGCTTTATCGTGCCGGCACTATATCCACATGAAAAAAAATATTTATATAGGCTTGTACCGATCTCCATTATTCTTTTTATAGGTGGGGTTGTTTTTGCTTACTATACTGTTTTCCCCATCGCGGTTTATGTGCTGATCAAACTGGCCAGTGAGTTTGATCCTATGCTTACAATCAGCAAGTATCTCTCCTTTACTTTAGCCTTTATGATCCCTTTTGGTCTTATTTTCGAACTTCCGTTGGTTGTTTATTTTCTTACCAGCATCGGTGTGGTTACCCCGGAATGGCTGGTTCGCAACAGGAAGTATGCTATTGTGATCACATTTATTCTTGCCGCTATACTGACACCTGGCCCCGACCCCATATCACAGCTGATCATGGCTGCTCCTATGATCATCCTTTATGAGGCCGGTATAATAGTAGCCAAAATTGTCACAAAAAAAAAAGGACGCCAAGTTTAGAAAATTAGCCGGTGAAGAGAGTTAAATTTTCTGTTATCAAAGGGGCAATATAAAGAATGATTGGTTTATATCCTGCTGTCTTAAAGCTTGAGGGAAGATGCTGCCTGGTGGTCGGTGGGGGCAGTGTTGCTGCCAGGAAAACAATAAGCCTGCTGGAATGTGGGGCTCAGGTGCGCCTGGTAAGTCCTGAATTAACAGAAGAGTTGCAGCGAGAGGTTCAAAAGGGAAAAATCACGCATATCAAGCGCATCTTTGAAAAGGTTGACCTGGATGGGGTATATCTGGTAATTTGTGCAACAGATAACACAGAATTAAATAGTCAAATAGCGGAATACTGCGAGGCCCTCCATATCCCGGTTAATGTGGTGGACAATCCGGAGTTGAGCAGCTTTTTTGTTCCTTCTATGATCAAGAGAGGGCCTTTATGTATCAGTATTACCACAGGGGGTAACAGCCCCTTGTTTGCCAGAAGGCTTAGGGAGGAGCTGGAAAAGCTGATTGGACCGGAATACGCAGAACTGGTGGTGTCACTCGGCCAGGTACGCCGCCTTATTCGGGAACAGGTAGATGATCCAGCAAGGCGACGCAAATTCCTGGAGGAAATCCTGCCGCCGGGCACTCTGGCTGATTTCGATGAAGAAAAGATGGAGGTACTCAGAAAGCAGGTGAAAGCATGCATCTCATCGCTCTTGGAATGAACCACCGTACAGCACCGGTAGAGGTACGTGAGAAACTGGCTTTCAGCAGCGGCATGATGCAGTCTGTTGTCACAGATCTAAAGGGGTTCCCTTCTGTTGGCGGGTTTATCGTGCTTTCAACCTGTAACCGTACAGAGATTTATGCCAGTGTTCTTCGGGTGCAGGATGGTACCTGTGACCTAAAAAGGTATCTTTGCGGGCTGGCACAGTTATCTGAAGATGAGGTATCTCGCTATTTTCATGTTTGGAGATGTGAGGAGGTTGTTGAACACCTCTTTTGTGTAGCAGCAGGACTCGATTCCATGATTTTGGGTGAAACCGAAATCCAGGGTCAGGTAATTGATGCCTATCAGTATGCCTGCTCTATGAAAACAAGCGATAAAATTCTTAACACCCTTTTTCAGGATGCCATCAGATTTGGAAAGCGATTCCGCAGCCAGACGGCTATCGATCAGCACCCGGTATCGGTTAGTTATGCTGCTGTGGAACTGGCGCGCTCTGTATTTGGGAACCTCAGTGACTGCACTGTTTTAATCATCGGGGCAGGTGAGATGGGGGAACTGGCATTGAAGCACCTGATTGCCCGTGGTGTAAAGACAGTTCTGGTTTCCAACCGCTCCTATGCTCGAGCCTGTAATATTGCCCAGGAGTACGGCGGGGAGGCTATTCGCTATGATCACTTTTTGACAAGGTTGGATAAATCCGATATTGTTATCGGTTGTACAGCTGCTGCTCACTTTGTGATTCATGCTGAAAAGGTTCGTCAGGTGATGGCCAAAGGGAGACAGAGACCACTCTTTTTTATAGATATTGCGGTTCCCAGAGATATTGACCCAGCTGTCAAAGAGATCCCCGGTGTAATTCTCTATAATATCGATGACCTGGAAGAGGTAGTTCTTGAAGGGATGCAGGAGCGCAGGAAAGCGGCCCTGGAGGCTGAGGGTATGCTCTTGGAAGCTGTGGGTGAATTTCTAAACTGGGCCAGCGCTTTGACGGTGGTTCCCACGATCAGGGCTCTCCAGCAAAAAGGAAATGAGATCATGGAGGAAGAATTGAGGCGCTGTTTTAACCGCCTGGGGGAAACAGACCCCCGCACGGAAAAAGTGATCAAGAGCATGGCGTACTCCATTGTCAATAAACTGCTCCATACACCTACAATGCGCTTAAAGGAATACGCCAGCAGGGGTGATGGACAGGTTTATGGAGAGATGCTGGAAGACTTCTTTGGGGTCAGGCTTGAGTAATTTACTTATTTGGTTTCTGCGGCAGAATGTATTTTTAGAGCAGACACCATGCTGCTTTATGGCAAGATCATCAGAGGATGAAAACGTTTGTTAAATCGGTTTTGAAGTTTGTTGGAACGGTGACATATGTTCTTAAAGATAGCTCAAATATCTATTTTCAAGGTGGGATAACCTAAAGTGAGAAAAAGACTGCGGGCAGGGACCAGGGGAAGCAAACTGGCTCGTCGGCAAACTGCCCTGATCATAGAAAAAATTTTAGAAAAATACACAGAACTGGAGATTGAAGAGGTTGTCATCTCTACGAAAGGTGACAAAGATAGAAGGCCCTTCAAAGACCTGGTGACCGGGGGAGAAGTGGGTCTGTTTACCAAAGAACTGGAAAAGGCGCTGTTGAGCGGTAAAGTAGACTTTGCAGTGCACAGCCTCAAGGATCTTCCGGTGGAATTGTCCCCCGGGCTTGTCCTTGGAGCAGTGCCTGAGCGTGGGCTGGCCTTTGATGCTTTGGTGACAAGAGACAATACTCCATTACAGAATCTTGCCGCGGGTTCTGTTCTCGGAACCAGCAGTTTGCGTCGCGCCTCCCAACTCCGGCATTATTATCCCCATCTCAAGGTGATGGACATCCGCGGCAACCTCGATACTCGCCTGCGGAAACTGGCCAGCGGTAATGTTGATGGGGTGATTGTGGCTGCGGCAGGATTGATGCGCCTTGGGTGCCGTGAAAATGTAGATTTTTCACTGATCCCTCCGCAAGTTTGTCTCCCGGCCCCAGGGCAGGGGGCTCTCGCTCTGGAAATACGTGAGGGTGATGACTTCCTAAAGGATATCTGTTATAAAGTTCTTGATGATTACCGGACACGCCAGGCGGTTTATGCCGAGCGAGCGCTGCTTCAGGTTCTGGGGGGAGGGTGCCAGATACCCCTGGGTGCCTTCGCTCAGGTGGAGGGGGATACTCTTAGATTGCAGGGAGTAGTTGCCGCACCTGACGGCACTCAGATGATCAGGTCAGAGAGAACTTGCTCTGTGCAAAATCCACTGGAGGCCAGCCAGTTTGTAGCAGAAGAATTAATAAAGAACGGTGCAAAGGAGATACTTACCTGTGAATAAGAAGAAAGGCATTGTTTACCTTGTTGGGGCGGGTCCCGGTGATGCATCTCTTTTAACTTTGAAGGGCTTATGGTGCTTAGAACAGGCAGATGTAGTGGTTTTTGACCGCCTGGCCTGCGAATATATGTTGACCTACTGCCGCCCGGATGCAGAACTTATCTATGTAGGAAAAGAAACAAACCGGCACACCCTTAAACAGGAGGAGATCAACTCTCTCCTGGTGACAAAGGCCAGGAAAGGGAAGGTTGTCTGCCGCCTTAAGGGTGGTGATCCCTTTGTTTTCGGTCGTGGTGGTGAGGAGGCAGAATCTCTTGTGGATAACGGGCTGCCCTTTGAAATTGTTCCCGGTGTTACCTCTGCAGTGGCAGTGCCTGCCTATGCGGGAATTCCCGTCACCCATCGGGATCATGCTTCTGCTCTAACTGTGATCACAGGACACAGGCGCAGTGATAGTGGTCCTATACCACTCAAAGAAGATGGAAGTGCTACAGCAATTTATCTGATGGGATATGAAAATCTTAATGCTATTATCAGTGGTCTTCTGGATGAGGGTTGGAAGAGGGAAACCCCTGCAGCGTTGATCCGCTGGGGGACCAGGGCAGAGCAGCAAACAGTTGTAGGAACCCTGGCCAATATTGAAGACCTCGCCAGGGATGCTGAGTGTGGGCCTCCCGCTGTTTTTGTGGTAGGGAATGTGGTGACACTCAGGGAAAAACTGATGTGGCGAGAAAAACAGCCCCTTTTTGGCAAAAGGATCTTGATTACTCGCCCGCGGCACCAGGCCCGTGAACTGGCTCAGGAGATTATTTTGCAGGGCGGAGAACCCCTGTGCCTTCCGGCAATAGAATTGGAGGCAACAGCTGATTGTGGTTTGGATTTTTCTCAACTTCCCACATATGATTGGCTTATTTTCACCAGTGCCAATGGGGTCTTCTTTTTTCTTGAACAACTGCGGGCAAATAAAATAGATGTGCGCTGCCTGAGGGGTAAACTGGCAGCTATCGGCCCCGCAACAGCGGCAGAAACTCCGCAGGTGATCGCCTAAGTTCTTGCGGTGCAAGCAACGCAGTATAAAAGCAAAATTTTATTAATTCGCATTTTTTAAACCAAACAGGCAGGAAAAAACATAACTAATGACAAAAACCTCCTGGAAGCAACAACGATCAAATCATCATTTCCAGGAGGTGTTACCACCGATGTCGAAACGGTGGCTCAAAGATTTTCTTCGATACATCAACAAGGTATTCCTGCCTGAGGGCTGTACAAAATGGGCAAAAGATGAAAGAAAAGATCCAGAGATAGAACCGGGTACTATCTGGGTAACACTTCTGATAGGCTTTGCTTTGCAGGTGCAAAGTTTGGAAGAACTTGAGCGCAGAGCAAAAGAGAGTTTTAAAAAGCTTCTACCCAGGAAACAGAGGCCACCCTCGGCAGATACCATCCGTCACAGTTCTATTGGAATGGAACTGGAACCGATTAAAAAGCTGTATATAGCAGTAATCAACAAAGCACGGCGCAGCAAGATGTTGCCGACCATTGATCATTACCGTGTAGCGGCTATTGACGGCACAGGTATATTCAGAACTCAGAGCCGATGCTGTAACGCCTGCCAGGAAGTGCATCACCAGGATGGGACGACTACCTACGAGCATAAGATTGTCACCTGCCAGATAGTGGGTGGCAAACCGCCGATCATTTTAGGTTTTGAACCGATCAAGCCGGGGGAGGGCGAGACCACAGCTTCCAAGAGGCTGGTTGACTGGCTCTACCAGGTATATAAACATTTTGCTGACATAGTGGTGGTTGATGCCGGCTTTGCCAAGGCTCCTTTTATCAACCACTTGTGCAGCAAAAACATCCACCTTGTAGTTCGGCTAAAAGATAAGCGGATGCACATTGTCAAGGATGCGGAAGGACTATTCAGCCGTCAAGTGCCAGCCAAAACATGGCGAGAGGATAAGTCATCCACCACTCATCTAGACATCTCTGCCTGGGATGAAGAACAGTTCAATAGCTGGGATGGAATGAAAAAACCTTAAGGGTCGTCAAGATCGTTGAGAGCAGGTATGGCTATGCAATAGTAGGTGGCAAACGTCAGGAAGCCATCGAAAGACACGAAATTCTGGTAGCTACTACCTTAAGCAAAAATGAAGCACCCCCGGAGCTAATCCGGGAAATTATTCATCGGAGGTGGGAAATAGAAAACACGGGATATCATGAACTTAAAGGGAACTGGAACATGGGGCATTGCTTTATTCATCAGGAAGTCGCTTTTCAAGTCATTTTGTGGTTTATTGTTTTTGGCGGTCAATCTTTTCTGGCTTTTCCTGTACATGAAACAGGCGCAGCTATGCTA
>NZ_CDRZ01000233.1 GCF_000946815.1 Syntrophaceticus schinkii
TTAATTTGTAATTTTAATGTTTCGTTTATTTAAATTATTAAACAAACTTGTTTTTTTTTAATTTTGTAAATTAACTGTGAATTAAATCAATCAATTACCGGCTTCTCTGAGTTCATTACATATAGGGCTAACCTTTCCCAAAGAACAACAGTGGCCATCCAAGAGTAGTCCTCCCAAGAGAAGTCCTCGTCGATGCCTTTTGCAGTAATGCCATAGATCTTACACCGGTGATCAGCCAGTTTGTTGCATAGTAAAAACATTCGAAATCCTCGAGGAAATCTTTCTCAGCAGAATACTAGATTCAGCCAGCTTTGAGAAAATCTTGTCGGAAGGTGACAGAGAGCCGTCCACCTGTCTCATCGCAGAGTGAGACGCGAGTGAGACGCGAGAACCGTCCCCCTGTCTCAGCAAGGTGACAGAGATGACAGAGAGCCGTCCTCTGTCACCCACTGTCACCTTTTCAGCTAGAGGTTTTCCTGCCAAATAAGAACAATATATTTGTTCGAGGGCAGGATTTTTGTTATTAATGTAGAAGTAATACTGATACTATGGATTGTATTAATATCAATAACTTACACAAAGGGGGTTGAAAGAGGGGGGAATTATTTATTAGAGAGAGATAAAAAACATGTTTCTTGAAGCTCGAAAAATGGAATATTTGTGGGAGGTGTACTAAGCCAGTGGAAGCGTTTATGCTGCCGAAAGTGGACTTAGGCAACTTCGTGGCCGACTTAAAAAAAGACAGAGAAGTCTTAGGGCCAGTTGCCAAGGTTGACGAGTTCGTTTTCGCGCCTATTGACGATGTGGGTGCATTGTGTCTTGATTACGATACTACTATTCTCCCACCGGCGAAAAAGTTTATCCACATGCCGGGGGAAGTTCTCTTCGAGTTTGAAAGTGCTGTCCATGGAAAAGATCAAGCCCTGGATGAACAGCGTGTCCTCTTTGGCGTACATGCCTGTGACCTGAACGGGTTGTTAAGCCTGGATAAGGTTTTTCTGGAAACATATCCGGATCCATACTACAAATCTCGCCGTGAAAATACTCTGATTATTGCCCTTAACTGTGTTTCACCATGCAAAAATGGATTTTGTGCTTCATTCAATACAGGTCCTGAAGCTGACATGGGATTTGACCTCTGTCTGACCGACATTGGGGATCAATTTGTTGTGGAGGTTGGCAGTGACAAAGGCAAGGAACTGGTGTCAGGTCTCACCCCGGCTACAAATGAGGACTTCGTTGCCAGGAACCGCGCTCTTCGTGCTGCCCAGCAGAAGATTACCAGGCGCATTGATGCTGATAACCTGGGTGTTCTGCTCCACCAGAACTTTGATCACCCGGTGTGGCAGGAGGTCAAGGATGAGTGCCTGGCCTGCGGTTCCTGCACCAGTGTTTGCCCGACCTGTTACTGTTTTGGGGTGGAGGACTATGTGGACCTGACACTGGAAAAGGGCGGCCGGCATAGATTCTGGGATTCCTGCATGTTCTATGAATTCTCCCGAGTGGCCCAGGACCATGTCTTTGTGCCGGACAGAGAGGCGCGAGTCAAGCAGAGAATGTATCATAAGCTCACCTATTACCAGCAGCAGTTTGAAGCGCCGGGCTGTGTTGGCTGCGGCCGCTGTGTGAGTACCTGTGTTAAGAAGATCGACCCAGTGGATATCGTGGCCAGGATTCAGGCTGATCCCAACCCCGAACAAGATACCAGGCTATATACACCGCCGGAAAGGAAGGTAACCCCGGAGGTCAACCCCTGGGAGCCTCAGAAGGCGGTAATTAAATCGGTCAAAGAGCAGACACCTGATACACGCACCTATACCTTCTCTTTTGTTGATCCCGAGGTACAGGAAGCCTATACCTATGATCCAGGTGTCTTCAATATGATCAATATTTTTGGGATCGGGGAATCTGCCATTTCTATCAGCTCTTCCGCTGATCTCAAGGGTGCCTTTCAGCACACTGTCCGTGCGGTGGGCAATGTGACCAACGCCCTGGCAGAGCTCAAAGAGGGGGATGTGGTGGGTATCCGCGGTCCCTTTGGTTTTGGTTGGCCCGTCGAGGAAGCAAAAGGGAAGGATGTGCTCCTGGTTGCAGGAGGAATCGGACTTGCCCCACTGCGCCCGGTGATCAAGCATATCCAGGCACACCGCGACCAGTACGGAAAATTCGAGATCCTGTACGGATCCAGAACACCGGATGGCATGCTCTTCACCGATGAGTATGATGAATGGCGCAGGATACCTGATACCGGTCTCTACCTGACCGTTGATATGGTTCCTCCAGGAGTTGAATGGGGGCACAACATCGGTGTTGTGACCACATTATTTAATAACATTAATGTCAACAAAGAAAACACCATCGTTGTTACCTGTGGCCCAGATATCATGATGAAGTTTGTGGTGCTCGACCTCTTGAAGCGCGGCTGGAGTCCGGAGCAGATTTATGTTTCTCTGGAGCGGCGCATGAGCTGCGGGATCAAGAAATGCGGTAACTGCCAGATGGGTCCGGTCTTTGTCTGCCAGGATGGTCCTGTATTCAGATATGCTGATATCAAGGACCTTCCCGGTGGGGTCTTTTAAGGAGGTGTGCTAGGTGACGAAACCAACAGTTGCATTTTTCAAGTTCAGTTCATGTGCCGGTTGCCAGCTTAGTGTTCTTAACCTGGAGCCTGTTTTGTTGGACATCGTTGGGGCAATAGATATTCGTTATTTTGTAATGGCCAAGCGGGAAAACTTTGAGGGGCCTTATGATATAGGGTTTGTTGAAGGTGCTGTAACCTCGCCGCGAGAGCTTTTGGAACTCAAGAAAATCCGTGAAGAGTGCAGTATTTTGGTGGCACAGGGTTCCTGCGCTTGTCATGGCGGACTGCCCTCGATCAAGAACTATTGCGGCATGACGCAAAAGGAGATGGAGGAGAAAGTCTACAGCGAGCTGTGGGACCTGAAGTCCATCCCTGCACAGGGCATTGATTACTATGTCAAGGTAGATGCTTACCTGCGCGGCTGCCCTATGAACCTGGGAGAATTCGTTACCCTGGTCAAAAGCGCTCTCAAGGGTATTAACCCGCTGTTCCGGTATCACAGTATTTGCAATGAATGCAAGCTGAAAGAGAACAACTGCTTGCTATTACAGGGTATTCCCTGTATGGGACCTGTTACAGCTGCCGGCTGTGGGGCAGAGTGTCCCAGCCTTGGACGAGGCTGTGAGGGTTGCCGTGGGCCTGCCAGCGACTGCAATGCCGCCTCTCTGGCCAGGACCTTTGCTGATATGGGTCTTTCCAAGGACGATGTGGTGCGGAAGTTCCGCAAATACGCGGGGAACACACCCGAGTTTAGCAAAGGAGCTGAGGCATTATGAGTGATAGAAGAGTATTTGTTGACTATATAGCCCGGACTGAGGGCGATGGTGCCATTGACATCATCATTGGCCCCAACGGTGAGATCAAAAAGGCCCGCTGGGAAGTATGGGAACCCCCAAGGTTCTTTGAGTCCTTCATGATCGGCCGCAAATATGATGAGATTCCTGAGATCGTTCAGCGGATCTGCGGCATCTGCCCTCATGCTCACCATCTGGCAGCTGTAAGAGCTGTTGAAGCGGCTATGGGTGTCAAGGTTAGTTTGCAGACGAAAATGCTTAGGGAACTGCTGCACTATGGAGATTGGATGCAGAGTCATACCCTGCATGTTTACTGCCTGGCAGTTCCGGATTACCTTGGCTATGAGAGCGTTCTGGCTATGGCAGGGAGTGAGGAACTGCTTCCGGTTGTTAAGCAGGCCCTCGCTTTGAAGCGTCTGGCAAATGATATGAGTGTAGTGATTCAGGGCAATGAGATCCAGAACAGAACATCTGTTGTGGGCGGCTTTACCTCTGTCCCCTCAGCTGTGGATCTCAAGAAACTGCAGGAGCGGCTGAAGAAAGCAAAGGATTTTGCGCTGGCTTCAGTACGGCTGGCTGCCAAGGTTGCCGCCCAGGATCCGTATCCTGAGCTCGTTCGGAAGTGTGAGTATGTGGCTCTCCGCGATGAAGGCAAATATGCCATCAACGAGGGACGGCTTGTTTCCACAGAGGGCCTGGATGTGCCTGATTGGGAGTATCCTGAATGGCTGCTGGAGAAGCATGTGCCGGGCTGTAACTGTCTGCATGCAGTAGTCAAAGGGCGGGATTCATTCTTTGTAGGGCCACTTGCCCGGGTCAACAACAACTTTGAACGCCTTTCGAAAGATGCCCAAGAAATAGCCAGAGAAGTTGGATTTAGTGCCCCAAGCTTCAATCCGTTCCATAGCATTATTGCCAGGACTCTGGAGATCGTCAATGCCATCGACACATCGATTGCCTTGATCGATGAGCTTGGCGAGCCCAAGTATGAGAAGCCCAAATACGAGATCAAAGCAGGCGAAGGCTATGCCATCACTGAGGCCGCTCGCGGCATCTGCTGCCATGGCGGCAAGATCGACAAGGACGGTGTCTGCCAGGCCTGGGATATTGTAGCACCGACATCAAGAAACGTCTACAATTTAGAGAAGGACTTCGAATACTTTGTACCAAAGCTGCTCAATCTATCTGATGAAGAACTGACTTTGAAGTGCGAGATGATGATCCGGAACTACGACCCGTGTCAGTCCTGTGCCACGCACTCCATCAAGGTCAATCTGCGCCGGGAGGGTTAAATGGAACCTGAGCTTCTGATTATCTGCTGCGGCAATCGCTACTCATCTGATGATGCGGTAGGGCTGCATGTGGCATGGAAATTAAAAGAGATGAAGCTCCCCGAAGGGGTTCAACTGATTGAGGCCGGGACACCCGGCCTCAATTTGCTTGATCTCTGGGAGGGAGTTCAGCAGGTGATCATTGTTGATGCGGTGATCAGCGGATCAGACCCGGGAATCATCCATCTTTTCGATGGGGCATCCCTGCCGCCCCGGGGTTTTCTTCCCCTGTGCCTGCACGGCTTTAATGTGATTGATGCCATTGAACTGGCCAGAAAAATGGATAGGCTTCCTGCTAGACTGCGGATATTAGGCATCGAGATACTCACAGAAGAGGCCTACTACGAGGGCCTCTCCGAGCGAGTAGCCGCAGCTGTAGAACCCGCCTGTGAACGCGTCTTGGAAGAAGCAGCAAAAATGAGAGGGTGACAGGAGGTGACAGGGTGACAGGGGGACGGGGGTCGCGTCACCTCGGTCAATGCGGGGTCAGGCTTAACAGCCAAAGTGACCGTCCCCCTGGCAGGTCCTGGTGGGGGATGGTCCCTCTGGCAGACCAGCCACCAGTCCCAGCCAAAAGAACCGTCCCCGGTGGGTCACAGAGGGTGAAAAACAGACCAGCCAAAGTGACCGTCCCCGTGGCTGGCGCCGTCCCCCTGATATCCTGGTTGCCAAAATGGGGGAATTGGCTTAAAATGAAGGCATTGGGCGTTGATATTCACTGATCTTCAAATTAGAAAATGGTGGGGGCTTATGCATGAATTGTCGCTGATGATAGGAGTAGTGGATCAGCTGCGAAAAAGCGCAGCTGAGCATAATATCAACAAGATCACCAAAGTGATGCTCGTTGTAGGTGATATGACGATGGCGGTTCCTGATGCCCTGCAGTTTGCTTTTGAGTCTTTTCAAGATGAGGAGCTATTTCGCGATGCGGTTTTGGAGATCAAGAAGGAGCCTGTGCGTGGGGAGTGCAAGGACTGTCACCACAACTTTGATATTAAGGATTTCGTTTTTCTCTGCCCATCCTGTAACAGTCCTCATGTGCGAGTGGCCTCAGGGAGACAGCTGTATATCGATTATTATGAAGGAGATTGAAAAAAATGGTTAAGGTGCGGATGGCAGCACCCGTGCTGCAGCAAAATGATGAAGTCGCCAAAGAAAACAGGGGGATTTTCCGTGATAAAGGGTTGTTTGTGCTCAATTTAATGAGCTCTCCTGGTTCAGGGAAGACAAGCATCCTGGAGCGAACCATTGAAAGGCTTGCCGGGCGGCTGAAGCTGGGTGTCATTGAGGGGGATATCTACACCACCAGAGATGCGGAGCGCATTGAAAAGTTTGGGATACCGGTTGTTCAGATCAATACTGCCGGCTCCTGTCACCTGGATGCGAGGATGGTTGGCCCAGCCCTGGAAGACTTCGATCTGGATGCATTGGACATTTTAATCGTGGAGAATGTGGGGAATTTGGTCTGTCCCGCTGAATTTGACCTGGGAGAGGATGCCCGAGCGGCAGTGTTGAGCATTACTGAGGGCAATGACAAGCCTGTGAAGTACCCTTTGGTTTTTCGGGAATCTGAGGTGGTGCTGATCAACAAGATCGACCTTCTACCCTATACCGACTGTGATATCGACCTTTTAGAAGGCGATTTGAAGAAGATCAACCCCGAACTGGAGCTTTTCCGGGTATCAGTACGGCTTGACCAGGGATTTGAGCCCTGGATCGACTGGTTGGAGAAACAGGTTAACTTAAAAAAATAGGGTTCCTATAGGGACAAGGTTTGCTTTATTGTTTTATTCAGGCCAGTAAGTGTCAGGAATTCATGTGTCTTATGCCCACGCAACGCAACAGGACAATTTATTTTTCCGACCTCTAATACAGCAGACTTGCTTTATTGATTTAAAGAGACACCAAATATATTCTATCTAAAAACCATGATCTTCTAACAAAACTCACTAACAAAACTCACCTCTTGACAGAAGAAGCATGATCATGCATAATGGTATCTGGCGATGCGGGGTGGAGCAGTGGTTGGCTCGTCGGGCTCATAACCCGAAGGTCGCTGGTTCGAATCCAGCCCCCGCTACCAAAATTTCAGGGCGGTGTAGCTCAGTTGGTCAGAGCATGCGGTTCATACCCGCAGAGTCGCTGGTTCGAATCCAGCCGCCGCTACCATGTGGCCCGTTAGTCAAGTGGTTTAAGACACCGGCCTTTCACGCCGGTAACAGGGGTTCGAATCCCCTACGGGTCACCAGAAGAATTCCCCACCAGTCATATGGTGGGGTATTTGCTTTTTATTTGTCGATCGACCCCCTGCTTGAAAACACCATATTTTTCACCATTAGTGGTTTATAATGGAATTAAACATGGGGTAAAATGGTGTTCAGGTAAAAGCAGAGGCGGAAGTCAGGGATGTTGTGGAAGGCGGTTCCTGGACACAACAGGAACCGGTGTACCCATGCCGCCCAGGCGCACCGATAATAGCGCTGCGACATGAGGCCGCCTCTGGCATCAGACCTCTATTTTCAGGGGGTGTCGACAATGGCTGTGGTTTTAAACAAACTGCGGCAGTACGCCGCAGATGTACGGGCACAGCAAATTAATCCGGGGTGGTATATCAGCTCATTTGTGCTGGGACTGGCTGCCGGCCGGGGGATGCTGGGAGGGCTCGCTCCCTTTGCCGCTCCCACAGCTGCCATGGGTGCTGTTTTTTTCCAGGGGAGGGCATCCCTGCCGATCATGGCCGGGATGATCATCGGCCTTGCTACCAGGCCTTCTATGTATGCAGGATTAAAACCCTATGGGGATTATTTATTGGTAGCAGCTATTTTTATAATTGCAAGACACTATAAAAAATATTTAGTGGATTCCTGGTTCCTGGCCGCTCTTCTGGCCGGAGGGGTTAACTTTATTGCCAAATACATCTGTCTGGTGGCTGCCGGGGCACATGCGGGGTTTTTGCCCGGGCTGTTCAGTGAATCAGCACTGGTCGCGGTGTTTACCATCCCTTTTCATTATATATTTAGTGACTATAAGAGACAGAAGGGGCTCTTTTCTGCCCTGGTGCTTGTATTGGTCTACTACGGGTTGGGGGATTTCAGGCTCGGCCCCACAAATGTTCGGGAAGTATTGGGAAGAAGTGTTCTTCTGGTTGTAGCCGGGAGTTGGGGAGCAGGCTGGGGTGCGGCAGCGGGTGTTATCCTGGGGATCTTTTCCGGAAGTATTGTGACGGCTTTATCGAGGACAGGCTTTTTCGCAGCAACAGGTTTTTGTTCGGGAATCCTGAAAGGCTGCGGCCCACCCGGGGTAATTCTGGGCTTTTTCTTATCGAGCCTGCTCTTTTCCGCCAGTTACGGACAGCCAGGTGACCTCATGGGACACCTCTGGGCAAGCCTGATAGCAATAGGTGTCTATCTGGTATCCCGGCGGTTTCTCCCGTTTTTGCCCAGCCGAGAGAAAAAAGTTTCCTATAGAATGCTGCTCAAAGCGGAGGTGGGGATTGCCCAGAGAGCTAAGCCCCTCGAAACTTTGTGCGGGGACAGCTTCGGCATCTCTCACCTGGAACCGCGCCGTCTGTTGTTGACTGTGAGTGATGGCATGGGATCCGGGATCAATGCTGCGCGGGAAAGCAGGATTGTAGTTAAATTAATCGAACAGTTATTGGGAAGCGGTGTTCAGCCGGAGGCTGCCGCTGGAATTGTAAATACCGCCCTTTACCTGCGGGGTGGTGAAGAGAGTGCCGCTACCATTGATACCGCGGTGGCTGATCTTGACATGGGTTCCCTGGAATTTTTAAAGGTAGGGGCACCTCCCAGCTTTCTCAAAAGGGGGGAGGTTGTCGAGTTGATCAGGTCGGTCTGCTGGCCGGCGGGTATCCTGGATGAGGTGGATCCAATGGTTCTGGCAAGGGAGATCGTGCCTGGCGATATTCTGGTTATGGCATCAGACGGAATTACTGAGGCAAACCAGATCAGTGATGTCCTTGATGACTGGTTGTATAACTACCTGCGGGATCTACCTGTGGATGATGCCCAGGTTATTGCTGATTTGATTTTAAAGCATGCCTTGAAGACAGCGGGTTTCGAGAACAGAGATGATATGACAGTCATGGTTGTGCTTTTCGGCCGCGAAGAGGAACTGGAGTGAAGGTTAATGCCTGCTTTCAGAGAAAAGGTGGAAGACCTGATCAGAAAAGAGAAGCTGATCCGTCCCGGGATGCGGGTTGTTGTCGGGGTATCCGGAGGAGCGGATTCGGTTGCCCTTTTATCTGTTTTAAAGGAGCTCGCTCCATCCTTTTCCCTGGATATCTATGCGGCACACCTCAACCACCTTCTACGGGAGGAGGCAGTGGAAGATGCCGCATTTGTGCAGGAGTTTGCCCGCTCTTTGCACATACCGGTTGCTGTAGGCTATGCACGGGTAGCCTACCTGGCGTGTGAGCATCAGATGAGCATCGAGGAGGCGGGGAGGTGGGCAAGATACCGGTTTTTAAGATATGCCGCCCGCAGATTCGGTGCCCAGCGGATTGCAGTGGGACACCATTTAGGAGATCAGGTGGAAACAGTTATTTTTAATTTCCTGCGTGGTGCAGGGCCTGCGGGAATAGCGGGGATCCCGGTACAAAATCGCGGGGTTGTCCGCCCGCTGCTCGGTGTTACCAGGGAAGAGATCGAGGATTACTGCCGTTTTCGCGGTTTGACCTGGTGTACAGATGTTACCAACCTGGCAACAGATTACCGGCGCAACCGCATTCGGGTGGAACTGCTGCCCTATTTGCGGCAGTACTTCAATCCTCAGGTCGACCGTGCTATAACACAGCTGGCTGACATTATTTCACAAGAAAATGCATTCTTTGATGTCCTGGCAGCTGTTCTATTAGATGAATTAGCAGAGGAAGGAATGCACGGACAATTTAATGTATCACTCGGCAAATTCTTATCTTTTCCCCTTGCGCTTCAGCGCCGCTTGCTGCGCAAGGTGATCAGGAGAAAGGGGGAAGGGCTCAAGGACATTGGCTACCAGAACTATAATGACTGCCTGTCTTTTCTGGAAGAGTCGCGGCCCGGGGGTGAGCTACACCTGCCCCATGGTTTGAGATTAGTCAAGGGCAGCAGGTATTTTACTGTACTGAAAACCAGCCCTAAACGCAGTACCTGGAAAGAGGTTTACCGCATACTGGAAGTGCCGGGAGAAACAATGATCCCTGAGCTGGGTGTTTCTATCAGTGCGAAAATCAGGCCATACAGGGATTTTCCTGACCAATCTTTTTATTTTTTACCGGAAAACTACCAGGTATGCTTTGATTATGATAAAATAAACTTGCCGTTGTTTGTAAGGACGCGCCGCGATGGTGACAGAATACGACCCTTTGGCCTGGAAGGGACGAAAAAGCTCAAAAAACTATTTAATGATCTAAAGATTTCCTCCCATCAACGGGACTGTGTTCCCCTGGTGGTTTCTGATGATGAGATCCACTGGGTAGTGGGGTATAGAAGGGGGGCAGCGGCACCGGTGACAGCAAAGACAAAACAGGTTCTCTTATTGCAGGCACACTGTAAAAAGCAAAACAGAAAACGATCAATAGATACGGAAACTTAGAAAGGAGGATAAGAGTGAAGGATAATCAGCTGTTAAAGAATATTTCGATCTATCTTATCCTGCTGGTCGTCATTGCCATGGGATTGAAAATGACTATGCCCCAAGAGACCAAACCCGCAGAATGGACTTATTCTAATTTTATGGAATATGTGGCTGATGGAAAGATTGATAAAGTAACCTTGCAGTCGGTAAATGATGAAAATTATCAAATTGAAGGCGAGACAAAAAAGGGAGAAAAGTTTACCCTGTTTGCTCCGGCTTCAGATCAGGGTCTCCATAACATATTAAAGGAAAAGAATGTGACCGTGGATTACAAACCAAGTGAGGGACCACCCTGGTGGGCGGGTCTGCTTTCCACCCTCCTGCCGGTACTGTTGATTGCAGGCTTCCTTTTTTTTTATGCTTCAGCAAACCCAGGGAAGCGGCAACCGTGTCATGCAGTTCGGCAAAAACAGGGCAAAAATGCTGGACCCGGAGAAGCAGAAGGTTACTTTCAAAGATGTAGCAGGGGTGGATGAGGCCAAGGAGGAATTGGGTGAGGTTGTGGAATTCCTCAAGGAGCCCAAATGCTATATTGATATCGGCGCCAAGATCCCCAAGGGGGTACTCCTTTATGGGCCGCCTGGCACAGGGAAAACCTTGCTGGCAAAAGCTGTTGCAGGAGAGGCAGGAGTGCCTTTCTTCAGCATCAGCGGCTCAGATTTTGTGGAGATGTTTGTGGGAGTAGGCGCTTCCCGGGTACGGGATCTCTTTGAACAGGCCAAAAAGAACTCCCCCTGTATCGTTTTTGTGGATGAGATCGATGCCGTAGGAAGGCACCGCGGTGCCGGACTCGGCGGCGGCCATGATGAGCGGGAGCAGACACTGAACCAGCTGCTGGTGGAGATGGATGGCTTTGATGCCAATGAGGGGATCATCATCCTGGCTGCCACCAACCGCCCGGATATCCTGGATCCTGCACTTTTGCGGCCTGGGCGTTTCGACCGCCAGGTGGTAGTGGACAGCCCGGATCTGGATGGGCGCAAAGAGATTATCAAGGTGCATGCCAGAGGGAAGAAGCTGGAGGATGATATTGACCTTGATGTGCTGGCTCGCCGTACGCCGGGCTTTACCGGTGCGGACCTGGCCAATATGGTCAATGAGGGTGCACTTCTTGCTGCCCGGCGGGGAAAGAAGAAGATCGGAATGAAGGAACTGGAGGACGCGATAGAGCGGGTGATAGCAGGTCCGGAGAAAAAATCTCGGGTGATGAGCGATAAAGAAAAGAGACTGGTGGCCTACCATGAGGCAGGGCATGCTGTTGTAGGAAGCCTGCTTCCCAATACAGACCCCGTGCATAAGATCTCTATTATCCCCAGAGGACGGGCAGGGGGGTATACCCTGATGCTGCCCACTGAGGACCGTCACTACCTGACGAGATCTCACCTCCTGGACGAGATCACAACACTCCTGGGAGGGCGTGTCTCTGAGGATATAGTTCTCAAGGATATCAGCACCGGTGCCCAAAATGACTTAGAGCGGGCAACAACATTGGTACGCAAAATGATCACAGAGTACGGGATGTCCGAAGAACTGGGGCCCCTAACCTTTGGAAGGCCGCAGGAGCAGATCTTTTTGGGTCGGGATATCTCCCGGGACCGGAACTACAGTGAAGAGGTCGCCTTTTCCATCGATAAAGAGGCGCGGCGGATCGTTGAGCAATGCTACCAGAAGGCAAAGCAGATACTGGAGGATAACATTCACAAGTTACACCTTGTTGCTACAACCTTGATGGAACAAGAAACCATCGAGGCCGACGAATTTGAAGCACTCATGCAGGGAGCATAATGCTCCCTGTTTTTTTCTGGGCAATTCCAGGGCATTCCCGGGGCCATGCTTGCTTAATTGTTTTTAGCAAAGTGCCATACAGAGTGGTTTGCCGTTATTCCTTTGTTACTGTTAGGTGCAAGGCAAAAGGCACCTGTACCTGTAAAAAAGCTATCTTTTTTCTGGCTTCTGACCCCCGGCTTCTATTCCCACTTCCAACATCCCACTTCCCACATCTCATCAGCCAGGCTTGCTTAATTGCTTTATTCGGAAGATTGGAAGGGGCAGAGGCGGGTTTTAAATCAATTTTCAAGTAACATGACGATTTCTTTTCCTAACAACTAACAACTAACAACCAACAACCAACAACCAACAACCAACAACCAACAACCAACGACTAACGACTAACAACTAACAACTAACGACTAACGACTAACAACTAACGACTAACGACTAACGACTAACAACTATTATCGGAGGCATACTACATATGAAAGGAGAAAAAACAGTGGAGCGTACCTTTGTTATGGTCAAGCCTGACGGTGTTCAGCGGGGGTTTGTCGGAGATATTATCAAAAGATTTGAGCAAAAAGGCCTGAAGATAGTGGGACTGAAGATGCTCCAAATTTCACAGGAGCTGGCGTCCAAACACTATGGTGAACACCAGGGCAAACCCTTTTTTGAAGGCCTTATTAAGTACATTACATCTTCACCTGTGGTAGCCATGGTGCTGGAGGGAAAGGACTGCATCAGTTTGGCGCGAGGGATGATGGGAGCGACTGACCCCAAAAAGGCCGCCCCTGGAACCATCAGGGAGACCTTTGGGATCGATATCGGAAGAAATGTGATCCACGGCTCTGATTCCGCGGCAAGTGCTGCCAGGGAGATCCTCCCTTCTTTTTGACGATCAGGAACTTATGTGTTATGAACTCAGCCTGGCCTCCTGGGTCTACGAATAGTATTCCGGCTGAGAGATGGCTTTATAGGTCTTGCCTTCCTCTGGTGTTATAAAAAATAAATCATTCTATAAGTAGGAAAAATGGAATTGATGGCGAATATATAAATTGAGCATACCTACCGCATGGTTAATGATCCGTATTTTAGGTGCCAAACCAGAATGCGGACAGGCAGATAAAAATAAAGCTCATTAGGAAAGACATTCAAAGGAGGTGTTGCACGCAGAACAAGGGGGGCCAATATTATTTGATGGCCATGTACAGGTAGAAGCGGTCAGGTGTTGCAAAGCGAAAGATAAATTGAAGGGAGATGCGAGTGTATGCCTTTTGATGCTACTCAGATGAAAGACTGGCAGATTGCTGCAGAAGCAGAGAAGAATATGCCAACCCCAGAAGAATATATAGATTTACTGGGGCTTGAGAAAAATGAACTGATACCTTTCGGCAGAACCCCGAGGGTAGATTTCCTCAAAGTGATGGAGCGGGCCAAAGATAAAGAAGACGGCAAATACATTGAAGTTACCGCCATCACCCCGACACCGCTGGGTGAAGGGAAAACAACTGCTACCATGGGGCTTATGGAAGGCCTCGGCAAGCGTGGGCAGAATGTTGGTGGCTGCATCCGCCAGCCCTCCGGTGGCCCGACTATGAACATTAAAGGGTCTGCCGCTGGCGGCGGGAACGCCCTTTTAATCCCCATGACCGAGTTCTCACTGGGTCTTACCGGGGACATCAATGACATCATGAACGCACACAACCTGGCTATGGTTGCCCTGAACGCCAGGATGCAGCATGAGTACAACTATGATGACGCTACTCTTGCTGAGAGGGGTCTCAAGAGATTAGACATCGACTCCAAAAATGTTGAAATGGGCTGGATTATGGACTTTGCCGCCCAGGGTCTGCGCAACATGATTATCGGACTCGGCGGCTCGAAAGACGGTTTCTTGATGCAGTCCAAGACAGGTATTGCCGTAAGCTCCGAATTGATGGCCATTTTGGCTGTGGCAAAAGACCTGCCGGACCTGAGAGATCGCTTGAGCAAGATCGTTGTTGCCTACAACAAGAAGGGTGAGCCGGTTACAACAGCTGACCTGGAAGTGGACGGTGCAATGTGTGCCTGGATGCGTAACACGATCAACCCGACACTCTGCTGCACTGTTGAGCACCAGCCCTGCTTTGTCCATGCTGGGCCCTTTGCCAACATTGCTATCGGGCAGTCCTCAATTATTGCTGACCGCTTAGGTCTCAAACTCTTTGATTACCATGTCACAGAGAGTGGATTTGCTGCTGATATCGGGTTTGAAAAGTTCTGGAACGTGAAGTGCCGCTTGAGTGGCCTGAAGCCGAACGTTTCTGTTCTGGTGGCAACCGTCCGTGCCCTGAAGATGCACGGTGGCGGGCCGACTGTAGTACCTGGCCGCCCGATTCCGGAAGAGTATGTCAAAGAAAACCTTGGCCTGGTGGAGAAGGGCTGCGAGAACCTGGTGCACTTGATCAATGTTGTGAAGAAGTCTGGTATTATGCCGGTTGTCTGCATCAACAGGTTCTTCACTGATACCGAAGCCGAATTGGCTCTTGTCAAGAAGGTTGCCGAGCAGGCAGGTGCCCGCGCAGCTGTCTCCGATCACTGGGGGAGCGGTGGCGAAGGTGCACTGGAACTGGCAGATGCTGTTATGGATGCCTGCAAAGAGGAAGTGGACTTCAAGCACCTCTATCCGCTTGAAATGCCGCTGCGGCAGCGTGTAGACATGATCGCCAGAGAGGTTTACGGAGCAGATGGTGTTGACTGGGCTCCGGTGGCTGAAGAGAAGGCCAAGAAGTTCGAGGCCGATCCCTTCTATGCCGACTTCTCAACAATGATGGTTAAGACACACCTGAGCTTAACCCATGATCCCACGATCAAGGGTGTACCTAAGGGCTGGAGACTCCCGATCCGTGACGTCCTGGTATACGGCGGAGCGAAGTTCCTCTGCCCGATGGCCGGCGCGATCAGCTTGATGCCTGGCACCGGCTCCAACCCGGCTTACAGACGGATCGATGTGGATACCCAGACTGGCCAGGTAACAGGACTCTTCTAAGAGAGTTTTGTTGCGGGATATATATAAGAAAAAGCCTCGAGAGATCGGGGCTTTTTTCTGTCTTTTTTCCTTTGTTTTTGATAAACTAGACCCAGGATTAGAATACTAAAATAACATGGCAAAGGAGAGAAGTATGGAACGCATTGATGCCATTGTAAGGGATCCTTATTTCAGGAGTGTCTTAATAAGAACAAACAGGCGGAAAGAGGTAGGGAATTCTGCAAGCATAACCTGCAGCACTTTGTTGATGTGTCCAGGATTACCTACATCTTGGCCCTGGAGTCCGGCAGATTCTTCAATTTGATCGAGGATAACAACTTGAGCGGCGCACAGGCGGCAAAAGAGGTGGTATACGCCGCTGGGATTTTACATGATATCGGAAGATGGCGCCAGTATGAAACCGGGGAGGACCACTCTGTAATAGGGGCAGAATTGGCTGCTGAGATATTGGAGCGCACTAATTTTACCCCGCAGGAAATCCGTGTGATCACCCGTGCTATTCGCGAGCATAGATCTCAACGGGAAGGGATGTCCACCTCGGGGAGCTTCTTTATCGCGCGGATAACCTCTCCAGGGCCTGCCATGAATGCAGTGCCAAGAACAAATGCTACAAGTTCTCGACCATGGAAACAGGCAACCTGGTACTGATCTATTAAGCAGTTTTCAGTAAATATTGAAAAAAGGATGGTTGGAGTGGAAAAGCAGGACGGGTATAATTTACGGGTTGTACTTATCAAAGACCAGAAGGATGCGAAAAAAGCCCTGGTTGAGGTGGGGACCGACCAGCCAGGGAGCAGGTGGATGGCTCCTAAAGCAGTGCATCGTGTAATCAGGATAAAGAATTTGAACAGCAAAGCGGCTGTCATTCTCAAGCAGGAGATGCTTTCCCGGGGTGGTGAGGCAGCTCTCAGCAGAGGGGTGGGGAACTTTTCTGTAGAAGAGACCGACTGTCTGCTGATGGGGACTCTGCGCCAGTATGATGAGCTCCGCAAGAAACTGAAGATGCAGCCCTTTGGCCTGCGCCGCCTGGCTGATGAAATTAAAGAGGTGCTTGATAATTACGATAAAAAGGAAATAAGAACACTTAGATGCCGCAATCTCTCCCTTACACTGGGAGAGCGTACTTTAGTGATGGGTATACTCAATGTGACACCCGACTCCTTTTCCGATGGGGGAAAATTCTATGATCCGGAGATTGCGATAGAACATGCCCATGAGATGGTGGATGAGGGAGCTGATATCATCGATCTTGGCGGGGAGTCAACGCGGCCTGTTACATGGAACGAGGAACCGCTATCAGCTGCAGAGGAGATCCAGCGCATCATACCGGTGTTGGAGCGGCTGGTGCGGGAGATCAAAGTCCCTATTTCCATAGACACCTACAAAGCGGAGACAGCTCGCGCCGCTCTGGAGGCCGGGGCACACATCATCAACGACATCTGGGGATTCCAGCGTGATCCCAAGATCGCCTCTGTGGCGGCAGAGTACGATGTGCCTGTCATCCTCATGCATAACAAGGATGGCACAGAATACCAGGACCTGATGGGGGAACTTCTGGCTTTTCTCCGTAGAAGTGTTGAGATTGCCCTGGAAGCGGGTGTGAAGCCCGACCAGGTGATCCTCGACCCGGGTATTGGTTTCGGTAAAGATGTAAACCAGAACCGGATCGTTATGCGCTGCCTGCGGGAGCTGCGCTCTTTAGGCAAACCTATACTGCTGGGCACTTCCCGCAAATCGATGATCGGAAAGACCCTGGATCTCCCGGCGGACCAGCGCCTGGAGGGGTCATTGGCAACAGTGGTCTGGGGGATCGCTCAAGGCGCCGCAGATATCGTTCGTGTCCATGATGTCAAAGAAACGGTGCGGGCAGTTCGCATGACCGATGCCATTGTTTGTAGTTTGTAACTATGAGATGTGGGAAGTGGGAGGTTGGAGGTGGGAATTATTCGGAAAGCCAGGTGACTGTCACCGTATTGGTCGAGAAGGGATGATGTGTTGTGCACATACATGGATACTTCAGACTTCCAACTTCCGCTTTTCCGAAGGGATGATGTGTTGTGGGTGAAATGAGTGACCGCATTGTATTAAAGGGGATGCAGTTTCACGGGTATCATGGGGTTATGCCTGAGGAGCGGGAGTTGGGGCAGCTCTTTATTGTGGATGTGGAGATGTGCTGTGATCTGCGGGAAGCGGGGGAAACAGATGACCTCACTAAAACGGTGGATTACAGCCAGGTCTTTGAACTCGTTAAGGGGATTGTTACTACAGGAGAGCCTTACCTGCTGATCGAGGCGCTTGCGGAGCGTATTGCAGGGTCAGTTCTTGCGGAGTTTCCCGTTCCGGAAGTGTTGGTGCGGGTGAAAAAGCCGCATGCTCCCCTGAAAGGGATCTTTTCTGATGTTACTGTGGAGATAAGGAGGCCTGGAAATGCCGGGTGGAGGGGAAGTAGGGTAAAAAGTTTTTTTTGAGGGCTGGGTTCTAACCTTGGGGACAGGCAGTCTTATCTGGATGCGGCCTGCCGTGAGTTAGCCGCTCATCCCTTGATCCGGATCATTCAAACTTCTTCTCTCTACGAAACTGAGCCTGTGGGCTACCAGGAACAGGGGTGGTTCCTCAACCAGGTGGTGGAGATCGAAACAACACTTGAGCCGAAGGAACTGCTTTCTTTTACACAGGGGATGGAAAATAAACTGGGGAGAAAACGCTTGATCCGGTGGGGTCCCCGGGTGATCGACCTGGATATTCTGCTCTATGGGAACAGTGTCATCAATACTACTGCTCTCATCATCCCCCACCCCAGGATGTATGAGCGCCAATTTGTTTTGGTGCCCCTGGCGGAAATTGCCCCGGACATTATCCACCCGGACGGGAGCGCAACCCGCGAGCACCTGGATGCGCTTCAAAGAGGTAATTCGGAAAAAATCAGGTTGTTTCGAGGAGATAACCCATGATATAATACATAAGCAATGGGACCGGATGGGACTTGTACCATACCGGAAATATTGCAGTAACAAGCAATAACAAGATGCTTTTTTATAACCAACCGCTTGTACCTGTCAAGGACTGAGACGGAAGGTGAGTTTTGATGATGATTATACTGCCTTCTGGACTTCTGTTCAGGAGGTTTCTTATTTTCGGGTAGACACCTGAAAATAGAGGTTGGAAGCCAGATGTCGGAGGTCAGATTTACCGGAGACATTACCGACTTCAACCTCTATTTTCATTATCTCCTTGTAAACTCTGAAAATTGGAGGCGAAGACTTTGAAGATTGGTTTTATCGGTGCCGGTAAGGTTGGTTCGGCCATTGCTATATTACTCCAAAAAGCGGGTTATCATATTGCCGGGGTGGCCAGCAGGACAAGTGATTCAGCTCAAGAGCTGGCAAAGCGGCTGAACTGCGCCGTTCTATCCAAAGGGGATGTTGCCAAAAGATCCGAGGTGCTTTTTCTCACCACCCCAGATGATGCTATTGCTTCTGTGGCTGCAGAGCTTGCCGGGGAAGGCCTTTTTCATCCGGGACAGGTGGTGCTACACATGAGCGGAGCCCATACCTCACAGGTGCTGAAACCGGCTGCACAGGGAGGGGCGATCACCCTGTCAGTGCACCCCATCCAGTCCTTTGCCAGTGTCGATAAAGCCCTCGCTCTTATCCCCGGCACCTACTTCAGCATTGAGGGGGATGCACAGGGGTATGATGTTGCCATAAAAATGGTAGACAAGTTGGGGGGAAAACACTTCCTGCTTGAATCAGAGGCTAAGGTTCTTTACCATGCAGCAGCCTGTGTGGCCTGCAACTATATGGTAGGACTGCTGGACACAGCCCTGGATCTTCTCGCTCAAGCGGGTGTACCGGAGGGGCTTAGACTCCCGGCTTTTCTGCCATTGGTTACAGGAACGGTTGAGAACATCAAAAACCTCGGGATACCCAAAGCACTGACTGGCCCCATCTCCCGGGGGGATCGCGGCACAGTGGAGAAACACCTGAATGCTATGAGTGGCCCAGCCCTGGATGTCTATCAAACCCTGGGGCTGGTGACCGTGGATGTTGCCTTAAATAAGGGAACAATAAATGAAGAACAGGCCAAGGCTCTGCGCTCTTTACTGGCAGATCACTGGCATGGCATGCACTAGTGTCTGGTTCATGTGTCCGGTGCAACTTTTATTCCGAAAAAAAAGATACGAATAGGATTTCCCGTGCTTTCGTATAGCTAACAAAGCCGGCGATGCCGTAACTTTCAAACAAAACACAAAGAAATAAGGGGGTTTTAATATGTCTCGGGTAACAACAGCAACACTGCAGGAGATGAAGGCCAAGGGTGTCAAAAGCACCCTGCTCACAGCCTATGACTATCCGACAGCCCGCCTTTTGGATGAAGCAGGTATCGATATCCTGCTGGTGGGGGATTCCCTGGGGAATGTGGTGCTCGGCTATGAGAATACCCTCCCGGTAACCATGGAAGAGAGCCTCCACCATACCTCGGCAGTGGCCAGGGGAGCTGAGAGGGCGATGGTAGTGGGGGATATGCCTTTTCTATCCTATCAGACGACAGTTGCTGATGCCGTCTGGAATGCCGGACGCTACCTCAAAGAGGCCGGGGCTCATGCTGTAAAACTGGAAGGCGGCCGTGAGCGAGCAGATGCTGTTCGGGCGATGGTGGAAACAGGGATTCCAGTAATGGGGCACCTGGGACTTACCCCTCAATCCGTGCACCAATTCGGCGGCTTCCGTGTTCAGGGGAAAAGCGAGGATGCGGCGCGGCGCTTGATTGAGGATGCTGTGATTCTCGAGGAGGCAGGAATCTTTTCTTTGCTTCTGGAATGTGTTCCCGCTGAGCTGGCAGAGGAGGTTACTACCGATCTCTGCATACCGACTCTGTCCTGTGGTGCGGGGCCCCACTGCAGCGGCCAAGTCATGGTTCTCCACGATATGCTTGGTTTCTCAGGTGGGAAAGTGCCCAAGTTTGTGAAACAGTATGCCAACCTGCACGATGTGATCATTGAAGCTCTTACCACCTTTAAAAAAGAGGTGCAGGAAGGGGTCTTCCCCGGACCAGAACACTGTTATAAATAACGGGGTCAGGCTTGAGTAATTTACTTATTAGGAAGATGTCAGGCTATTAAAGTTCACAAATTGGTTCCCGTGACCTATTGTGTTGGAGGCCTGGAAGAATTGTGTGGCCGTAGAACCTTGGCTGACCTGCGATGCGTATCAAGGCTAGCAGACATACTGGAACGGTTTATAGCTGCTTTCACGGCAATCCCTTTATCTGGTTCCGCCTTTATTTACATATTTGATGGTGGTTGCCGTGATAGCAGGGTTTATCTTGAAAAGAGATCTCTGAGGCCGGAAGCCGGATATCGGGATTTTACGGGAACAACTAGCGTCAGTTTTGAAGTATTCCCAAATTCCAAATCCGACTTTTGATTAGCCATAACATTGGATGACGTTGGAACTATCATCTAGAGGGCATGGTTATGTAATCATAAGTATCAAATTAATAATAAAGATGAATTGCTGAGGGGTTGGAACTGATGGATCTAATCACAAATATTAAACAGATGCAGGATCTTGCCATGAAACTGAAAGGTGAGGGGAAAACTATCGGTCTGGTGCCTACAATGGGCTATCTTCATGAGGGACACCTGAGCCTTGCTGTGAGGGCGCGGCAGGAGAATGGCATTGTGGTGATGAGCAACTTTGTCAACCCCCTGCAGTTTGGGCCTCAAGAAGATTTTGCTACCTATCCCCGAGACCTGGACCGCGACAACAAACTGGCTGAGGGTGCAGGTGTAGACTATGTTTTTGCTCCATCAGGAGAAGAGATGTACCCTGAAGGCTACAGCACCTATGTGGAGGTAAAGGGTGGTGCCACAGAGAAGATGTGCGGCAGGTCGCGGCCCGGCCACTTCCTGGGTGTGACCACTGTGGTCCTCAAGTTATTTCTGATCACACAGCCGAGCAGGGTTTACTTCGGTCAGAAGGATGCCCAGCAGGCAATAGTAATCAGGAAGATGGTCACAGACCTCAATCTTCCTTTGGAGATCGTTACCTGCCCGATTGTTCGGGAGAGGGATGGCCTGGCTTTGAGCTCCCGCAACACCTATCTTTCCCCGGAGGAAAGAAGGAATGCCTTAGCCTTGCCGCATGCTCTTGCTGCAGGGCGGCAGCTGATCCAGCAGGGTGAGCGGAATCCGGTCAGAGTGCGGGAGGAGATCCTGCGGGTTCTGGAGTCGTCCCCTGGGATCCGTGTCGACTATGTAGAGGTAGTGGATGGCAGAACCCTGGAGGAGCAGCCTGTGCTGCAGGGTCCTGTGCTGTTAGCAGCCGCGGTTTTTGTGGGAAAAACCAGGCTGATAGACAACATCGACCTGGAGGTGGTGCCATGTACCGCTGTATGTTGAAATCGAAGATACACCGCGCAGTCTTGACCGATGCTGATTTGAATTACATGGGGAGCATTACAATTGACCGGGACCTTTTAGAGGCCGCAGATATTCTCCCCTTTGAAAAGGTACAGGTGGTCAACAACAATAATGGCCAACGGTTCGAAACCTATGCCATTGAAGGAGAAGCGGGTTCCGGCTGTGTCTGCCTAAACGGTGCAGCCGCTCGCCTGGGTCAGCCCGGGGATATCCTGATCATCCTCTCCTATATACAGCTGGATGACCAGGAAGCACGACAACACAAACCCCAGGTGGTATTTGTAGACGAAAACAACAAGATCGCCTAAAAACATAAAAACGGGGCCAGGCTTGCTTTATTGCTTTATTCTGCACGTAGTTTAGTGGTGACAGTCACCCTGAACAGAATTATCTGAAATTATCTTGGTACTAAATACCTAGATGCTATTGATGGTTAGTCATTGGTCGTTGGTCGTTGGAAAAAAGGTCATAATAACTGTTCCCTGCCCGCCGCGGGGATGATCCCCGTGGCAGGTTCCCTTGGCAGGTCGGCCCGCTGCGGGGACGATCCCCTGTGGGCATGTCAATCCGTTTTTCCGACCTCTGACCTCCGGCTTCCGACCTCTATTTCCGCCAGGCATCCTTGCTATAGTAGATCACGAAAACCGTCAGACTGTGTGAAAACTATTGAAAAGTGGATCAGAAGTAGATCACAAGAACCGTCAGCCTGATCCACTGATCCACTTTTTTTGTCTTGCATTATCAACTACTTTGTATTACAATATAGTCAAGAAAAATCCGGGCAGCTATTTTTTTTAGACCATCTACTATGCAAAACATAGTAGCGGGAGGTGAGATGATGAGTGAACCCCCAGATGTTGAAAGGATTACTGGAAGGATGCATTTTGAAAATAATCTGTGATGGGGAGACCTATGGTTATGAAATCGTTGAAAAACTTAAAAAATACGGATTTCAGGATGTCAGTGAGGGAACAGTATATCCCCTGCTTATCCGGCTGAAGAAGAATAAACTGCTGAACAACATAACCAGAGAATCCCCTTACGGCCCCAAACGAAAATACTACTCCTTGTCAGAGGAGGGGAAGGCAGAACTGGAAACTTTTTATCAGACCTGGCTGGAACTGCGTGATGTGATCGATCTTGTTTTCAAGGGTTGTAAAGGAGAGGATCAAAATGAGTGATTTAAATGAGCTGATCAAAAAGAATATTGAGCTGAGCGAAAAGCTCACCCCTAAAAACCATGAAATCTATACCGATATAGACTTTTATTTAATGACCAGCTCTTTGGATGAACTGGAAACAGAAGAGATTCTCCAGGAAATCATCGGTATGTTTCTCGAAGCCCAGCAGCGGGGTGAAGATATCGAAAAGGTTATTGGGGAAGATTATCAATCCTTTTGTGAAACCATCATTGAGTCTGCACAGCCCAAAAAGTTCCCCTGGCTGAAGGCGTTCAGATACTTGGAGATTGTGATATTAGTATTTGGGTGTCTATGGGTAATCGATCTTATCTCTAATTATCTTTCCCAGATGATTATAAATGGCAGACTTATTCTTGATTATCAGGTAAATCTAGGGTTTCTTCTCGTTGCAGCGATTAATACACTTGCTGCTGTTTTGATCGTTAACTATATTGGAAAGAAGAGCTTTAAACTTAGAAAAGATAAGGATAGAATAAAGAATAAGTTGATATTAGTAGTGGCCTTCATTGGGATTGTCGTGCTGGATGTGCTCGTAATGCAAAATACAGAATCATACGTATTATTTTCTTTGAAGGTTTATTATATGGCAGCAGTAATAATTGGGCTTTACCTTCCGGTCAAGGTGTTCAATAAAAATTTCGCAAAACTATAGTAAAAGAAAGCACGTGGGCGAAGCCCAGGGCTGACGCACGAGTTGCAACCGCGGCTGCATAAGGTGTTTGAGCGATTGTGCTAAAATTTTTATCGCACAGATTACCTGCCTCGGTTCTTAGCAGACCAGGCGTGTGGCAAATTTTTAGCATCAGTAATGGAGGAAGCCAAGCGGGGTGTACTGAATACATTTATTATTATAGAATAATGGTCGAGGTGCTGTCATGATGCAGAAGGAAACCAGAAAAGTATCATCTCTATATGTTGTACTGGGATGCCTGTTTGTCACCTGTCTGCTGATTTCCAATATTATCGCGGGCAAGCTGATTTCAGTTTTAGGCATGGTCCTGCCGGCTGCGGTGATCCTTTTCCCGGTGACCTATATCTTCGGAGATATCCTGACTGAGGTTTACGGGTTTAAGCGCTCGCGGCTGATCATCTGGACGGGTTTTGCCTGCAACCTCTTGATGGCGGCAGTTTTCATGCTGGTCGTGGCTCTGCCGCACCCGGATTTCTGGCAGTCCCAGAATGCCTATCAGGTTGTGCTGGGAATGACCCCAAGGGTTGTGGCTGCTTCTCTGGTTGCTTATTTTTTGGGGGAATTCTGCAATGCAGTTGTCTTATCGAAAATGAAGCTGCTTACCAGGGGAAAATGGCTCTTTACCCGAACTATCGGGTCAACCATAGTAGGTGAAGCCATTGACACCGCAGTTTTTATCACCATCGCCTTTGCGGGAACAGTTGCTGTACCGGTTCTGCTCAGCATGATGGCTGCCCAGTACGTCTTTAAGGTTCTTTATGAAATAGCCGCCACACCCCTCACCTATCTGGCAGTAGGGCGGGTGAAGAAGAAGGAAGCAGTGGACACCTACGACTGGGATGTGGAGTATAACCCCTTCAGTTTGGAGATTGATTAGCATGACAAGGTGACAAGGGACTGTCCTTTTGTCACGTTTTCTTTAGGGCGGTGTTCAGGCCATTGAACTGCATGTTCTAAAACTACCATCGGCGGTGAGTTACCCGCTCTGCACACCCAAAATGTATGAGGCGATAGGATACTGTTCCCCTGTCGCCTCAGCCTCTGTGGTCCAAAGTGAATTAAGAAAACCGTCCCTTTGATCCAAAAGTGAGACGCGAGAACCGTCCCCGCGTCTCACCGCGTCTCAACGTCTCACGTCCCTTAAAGCAGCTTTTCCAGCATTTCTTTTATCTGGGGAGTGCCTACTTCCTCCAGTTCGTACCTGACCCTTACTGCGGGTTTCTTTAGAGACATTACCCGGCGCAGGTCGATCGGTGTTCCGATGACCACGACTTCAGCAGGGGAGTTGTTGATGGTTTGTTCCAGCTCCTCAATCTGGGTCTCGCCGTAACCCATCGCCGGAAGGAGTTTGGACAGATGGGTGTATTTATCGAATGTATTCTTGATGCTGCCTACTGCATAGGGGCGGGGATCGATCATTTCACCTGCACCCAACTGTTCAGCAGCGATCACCCCGGCGCCGTAAGCCATCCCTCCATGGGTAAGTGTTGGCCCATCCTCTACAACCAGCACCTTTTTCCCTTTGACTAACTCGGGCTGCTCAACTGTGATCGGAGAGTTGGCCATGATGATCCTCGCCTGCGGGTTGTTCCTGACTACAGCTTCCTTGACCTCTTCTACAGAGGCTGGGTCCGCAGAGTCGATCTTGTTGATCACAGCGATATCAGCCATACGCAGATTTGTTTCACCCGGGTGGAAGCTGGTCTCGTGTCCAGGACGGTGCGGGTCAACCACCACTATATGTACATCGGAGAAATAGAAGGGAATGTCGTTGTTCCCTCCGTCCCAGAGAATCACATCTGCCTCTTGCTCTGCCTGGCGCAGTATTATCTCATAGTCAACCCCGGCGTAAACCACTATATCGTTGTCGATATGGGGCTCAAACTCTTCCCTCTCTTCGATGGTGCACTTGAATTTATCCAAATCCTCATAAGTGGCAAACCTCATGGCCACCTGTTCTTCCAGGTTACCGTAGGGCATGGGGTGTCTGATTACTGCCACCTTTTTGCCTGCTTCTTTCAGTATTTCAGCGACATACCTGGTTGTCTGGCTTTTCCCACCGCCGGTTCTGACCGATGTTACCGCCACCACCGGGCACTTGGACTTGATCATTGTGGTCTCCGGCCCCATCAACCTGAAGTCAGCTCCACAGGCCAGTACCAAAGATGCCTTGTGCATCACATACTCATGAGATACATCACTGTAAGCAAAGACAACCTGATCCACGTCATGCTTTTTGATCAATTCCGGCAGTTCTTCTTCAGCGTAAATAGGGATGCCTTCAGGGTAGCTCTTGCCTGCCAGTGTGGGAGGATATAGCCTTCCTTCGATATCTGGGATCTGAGTAGCCGTAAAGGCCACAACCCGGTAAGCCGGATTATCTCTGAAATAGGTATTAAAGTTGTGAAAATCCCTCCCGGCTGCACCCATAATAATTACATTGTCTGCTTTCATTTAAAGCCCACCTCTTTTATTTTTTTCGGGGATACAGGGATGCTGTCCATCTGTATCTCACTGTATTATTATTACCTAAGACTTACTTTTTCCTTTAAGCTGAGAACTGCTGCTCAACCGGATTTGCCGTTCCTGACTCCGGTGCAACGGTGAACGGGGAGTGTTTCTGCTGCCCCACCTCAGAAAGCCAATACCGAAAACACGATCCAAAGATGTTATTAACCGGGGACGGTTTCATTCGGGGGGGGGGGTGATGGCGTTAGTGCCCTTGAAGACCGGTTATCAAGGTATCAGTAAACCCACTGGCCTTCTTCGGTGACACTTTTACCGGCATCCCATGAAAAAACCCGAATATCCCTGCGCTCCTCCCATCCCTGGCCGAGATAGAAGTTAGCTGCTGTCTGGTTATCGTTGAAGGCAAACAGGTGGATTTTCGGAGCCCCCAGGGCATTCAGCTCCCGGCACACCCGGTCAAGAAGCGCCTTGCCGTATCCTCTGCCTGATAATCGGGATGTACCGCCAAATGATATATATAACCACGGTGCCCGTCAAACCCGCCCAAAACAGTTCCCATCAAGCGCCCATCTATCCGCAGCACCAGGCAGGTAGAGGGATTCCTGTTCATAAAAGCCCTGAGCGACTGATCAGTGTCACTTGGACGCACCCCAATCCCCGGTATACATCTCCACAAATTCAGCATTGCATCTGTGTCTGCTGCTTGTGCTCTTTCAATCTGACAGCCGGCTGTTTCCAAGTTATTCCCCCCATAGGCTATCTAACACTTGCGGTCAGAGAATGACCATGTAAAATAATGGCTCCAATAAGAACAATCCTATTCTGCGTCCTCTTCTGGTCAAAATGACCATGTATAATTATAACCCAAAAATGATAAATATGCATTATAAATTTTTAAAATGTTTTATCTATTCCTGAAGTTCTCCCCATGGATGTTGAAAGTAGGTAATGATAGAGCTTCTCTGAATCTGATGCCAGTTTATACACCCCATTGCATAAATATAGAGAGCATGCTTTCCATTTATGATGTCGGAAGCCGGAGTTAGGGGTTTGGAAAAAATGAAGCAGGTACAGTTTATCCCATATAAAAATAGGAGTTGCCAAGTGAGCAGCTGGACGAATGGGGTGTGGTGGGTACAGTTACCCTACATAAAAATAGGAGTCGCTGAAAACGTGGGAGAGGAAGCGCGGCACAAATGAACAGTTACCCTACATAAAAATAGGAGTGAGGTGCCGAAGTTGGACTGAAAATATTTATGCAAGTCCTCAACGTTCGACTTCGGCCCCCGTTTTTATCATATGATGGGGCCACCCAGATGGCATGGGGTCCATGGCATCTATCCCGGGGTCCCCTATACCTCTTTCCTGATCAGCACAGAGGTATTATTCACCTTGCCTGTGGGAAGGATCATGACCACCTTATGGAACCCCCGGGTTGCTCGCTCAGTGACCGGGGAGTAAAGGATCGCCCTCATGCCCGTGTAGGTTCGGTAGATGACAGGGGTGGAGGTTTCCACGGAGTCCCAGATATTAGTAAAAACCCGTTCTTTAGGCTCAGCCAGGGCTGCAACCATCACAATATCGTAGTCAATATCATTTAGGCAGGTTTCATCTCCCACAATCACCTCTATCTGAGAGCTTAAACCCAGCTTATCGATCACCTTCCGGGATAATTCCGCTACATCCGGCAGCATCTCTATGCCGATACCTTGAACACCGAAAGTTTTATTGAAGAGAATCAAGGTCAGGGGAAGCGGTCCGCTGCCGATGAAGACGAACTTCTGCTCGGGGGTGAATCTCACCAACTGGCTTTCATTCCGGATCAGGCCCTGATATCTATTGTAAAAATGGAAAGACTCCAGGGTATGCCATGGATCATCAGACTTCAGTATTTCCCGGGCATTTTCCGTCTCTATTTTGACTCCAAAATCCACATAGAAGCTGCGGATTGTTTTCAGGGCATCGTTCATCACTTGATCATCCAGGATATGCTTGGCTGAGTGGAAATCGATGGTCTGATCGTGGGCTATCTCCTCCACAGCATCCAGGAGCGGCACGACCTTATCCAGAGGCATTTCCCGCAGCTTTAACCCGTCATAATCCTTCAAAGATCCGGCTATTTCCTTAATTTTTTCCCAATACTTATAGCAGCTCAATTGAAAACCTCCTTATGGGGTCAGGCTTGAGTAATTTACTTTCTGCAATGGTGCTTTACAAACCGTAATAACAACTCAGGTACTTAGATGTTACTAGCAGAGCAGTATTGTTATAAATATTTTTTACTGCATCCAGAATAAATTATTGTATTAATTTCGCTAACTTGTGGGAATATCCTTCTTACCTGCCCTGGGGGTTTATCCGCTACATATAATGGCAGGGATATCTTCGGCTTTGTCAACCCCGGAAATTCCGTTTCCGGGCGTCTCTTTTTTTGTTCATTAATAAATGTAAGGGAGTGGCAGTTGAGCCGCGCTTCCGCTCTCTGGAGTTCCAAGACCTCTTTGCAAGAATTATACGAAGTGCGGCACCTGGAGTGCCAGGCCGACTCTGGAGCGTGCACTCCCCCGGGTGCTGGAGTGCATGGTGGATTGGGGGCCTTGTCCCATGCATGCATTCACAGTTTAGATGTCGGATGGAATAATTTAAAATTTGTAGCAATTACTGCAGGAATATTCTTTTTTATGGTGAATAACTATAAAAAAGATGTGCTGTTTCCGGGGAAAAAGCACCTATGAAAGATGCCGATTCCATGGACGGTAAGCCCCGACAGTTATAATTTCATAAAATAGTTACAGGCCATGAAGGCTTTTCCATTAAGGGAGGAGTCCATGGCCTGTTTATGTTTCTCAACAGGGGGGTGAAAGACAGGAAAAATTACCGAAATCGGGGGTGTTGCAGTAGCCACAGTAATCGGCAGGAATATGAGTGATGGAAGGAGGTTGTTAAAAGGGGGTTAACAGATATGGAAAGGTTTATTGAAGGGGTTGTCATGGAAACCAGCGGCAAACTGGCCAAAGTAAGAGCCAGCATACACAGCGAATGCGAGCAGTGTGGTGTTTGTCCAGGGACGAATGCCGTGATTTTCGATGTTATTGATGAGGTAGGTGTAAAAAGGGGGCAACGGGTTTTAATTGAAAATAAGCAAACCAACAGGATCTTGGCTGCTTTTATCGTTTACATGTTGCCATTGCTGGCTGTGGGCTGTGGCATATCCCTGGGTTACTACCTATCTTTACGCTTTACGATTTCAGCGGTTTTACTGATGATACTAGGAGCCCTGGTTTTTGGTTTACCTGTAATGTACCTTCTTAAATGTCTGGATCGATCGCTGCAAGCGGAGAAACCGATCATAATCAGAATTATCAAGTAACGATGAAAGGGGGTCATTAGGTGTTTGGCAAAATCAAGTGGGGTATTCATCCCCATACCCACAAAACACTGACTGAAGGAAAAGCCATTGAAAGAAGTGAATTGCCGCATAAAGTAATTCTTCCGGTTCGTCAGCATATCGGTGCACCGAGTGTGCCCATTGTTAATAAAGGTGACAATGTCAAGAAGGGACAGGTTATTGCCGCGGCTGCTGAGGGTGCTGTATCCAGCAATGTCCATGCCACTATTTCCGGTACTGTTGTTGATATTTCCGAGCAGCCTCATCCATCCTTTGGGGAATGCCTGGCGATCATTATTGAAAGTGATGGGTTGGATCAATGGGCAGAAGGCATTCCGACGGAACGCCATTGGCAAAACCTGAGCAATACGGAAATCATAGAAATGATCAAGAATGCCGGATCAGTTGTCGGTTTAGGGGGGCTGCCGGTTTCCGTTACCTATATTAAATTGAATCACCGCCCTGAGGATAATCCCATCGATACGCTGAT